>JBAUZG010000240.1:0-15673 GCA_049585195.1 Bryobacteraceae bacterium
CAGCCGCCGCACCGCGGCCAGCTTAAATTCCTTGGTGAACTGCCTGCGAGACAATCCCATGACTCAATTCTCCTTTGGATAGATTTTGAGTCTTAACTGTTTGTCTCAAAATTGGGGACCAGTCCACTGTTCCAACACAATGGCTATTGGTTTTATACATATGGATACACTGTAGACGGCGAGCAACGGAAGAAGAAAAAATGCCTGGGTTCGGTTGAAAAGTTCAAGACGGAAGCCGCCGTATGGACTGAAGCTAAACGTGTAAGGGACCAGTTCATCACGGATGTCAAAACTGGAAAAGTGGCGACGTCCGCCGTCGAGAGCGTGACGTGTAGTGAACTCCTCACTCAATACATCGCCCACCTCAAAGCGCAGCGAAAGCCCGCCGCGTATGTAATAGAGAAGTGCATCGAGGCAAATATTAGGCCGTTCTTTGGATCGAAGAGAATAGCCAAGCTTCAGAGCAGCGACTTTGAGCGTTATCGCGAGATTCGAACACAAGATGTATCAGACGCAACTGTCGATCATGATTTTGCCTACCTGAAGTCGGCCCTACTCTTTGAATATAAGAAAACTCCGAGTCGCGTGGCCAGGGTCCCTCACATCCCGAAATCCGGTGAGGATAACGTCCGGCATGGCTTCGTGGAATTCGAGGGATATGAAAAACTCCTGGCAGAGCTCCCGTTGTCGCTTAAGAGCGTGTTGGTAGTCGGGTATCACATCGGGAACCGAAAAGGGGCGCTGCTTGATTTGAAGTGGCCACAAGTGGACTTCAAGAATCGCGTGATCCGATTTATCCGAATGCAGAACCGCAAACCCGTTCCGGTAGCCGCTCCAATCTACGGTGACATGGAAGAGTGGTTACGCTGGCAGAAGGCTTATCGTGACGAGCATTTCCCCGAGTGCGAATTCGTTTTCTTCTGGTACCCAGTCGACTGTGAGATTGCACCCATCTCAAAGAAGGGCCACGGAGGAAGACGGACCCTGCCAGGCTCAAAGATCAAGTCGTTCTACGACTCCTGGCGGGCCGCAGTGAAGAACGCCGGCTTCCCTGAACTCTTGTTTCATGACCTCAGACGATCGGCTGTCCGAAACATGGTTGAAAAGATCGGAATGTCGGAAAAACGCGCAATGGAAATCAGCGGACATAAAACCCGTTCGTGCTTTGAGCGCTATCACATCGTCTCGCTGGCTGACATTCAGGAAAGTGGTCAGAAGATGGACAAATGGATAAAGGCGCAGCGCGGTAAGCAAGAGAGAGAAACGAAGGCCACCCCGGTAAGCAATAGACGAAAGGTTCGCAACTCAGTTGTGCGTAAGCGTGCGGCTAAGTAGTTTTCATCAACGTCCACGTGATCCTGACCGCTCTTGACACCAGGTAGATCCCGAAAACTTTGCCGGATCAATCCAGTGCTATGCGCCCCACGGCCGTCGTCGCACTCCCGCCAACTGCTTTTCGCCTTTCCCTCATGTCCTAACTCAGCACTAACCGCGGGCAAATACGCGCGTTCTACAGATTACCCAACTCATTAAACAATGAAAGCTTAATCTTGCTCGCGAGGCGCTCTGAGACAAATTGCATAGGCACTGGGTTTTTGAACACAATATGAGCCTCAACCTGAATGGGTTCGGGCAGGTGCAAGGTTTTGGCAGTTGCCGCGTGATGCTTCTTGAGAATTTCGACACGATCCAGATGCTTCTTCATTAAGTCAGGGCGGCCATTTGCGCTCACCTCGCCGCGGAAGTCGTGTAGCTGCTCCGCAACCTCTCCGATCGTTTTGTGATACTGCAGATCCTTGCACTCGATCATGAGCACTCTTCTGGACTCGGCGCGCCAAGCGACTACGTCCACGTCCCCATAGTCTCGGTCAAGGCTTCCACCGACGATTGCAGTTAGTTTCATTTCATGTCGAGTTTTCCAGCCCAGCTCCTGCATTCGCGAAGCGACAGCGGAGTTGAATGAGAGGCGATGCCTGTGGTTTCGGCTCCCGAGCCAGCTTCGCATTTCAGACGAATTCATCTGCGCATCGGGGATCTCGCCTCGATGGAGCGTGCCCAATGTAAGGCCGAAGGATTCGTGGAGGAGCCCCGGAGCAAATACGAGGTCCGAGTCTTCTCCTTCGGCCATTTGAAGGAATGGTCGGCGCAGGAGGGATAGCCGACGCCGAAACCGCCAAGGATACCAGTCCCGGCCCACAACCCCATCGCCTGTGCTCCGCCATGCCGCCCTTGGCAACAGTATAAAGCGGCGCAGAATCTCAGAGGCTGCTGCTTCCGTTACTTGTATGGCGTTGGCTATCATCCTAGTGATGCGTGAACGGCGCATCACCGCTACGGCTTTCTTGTCCTCCAAGCATGTCCTCTCCAAAAGTTCGAGAATGAGACGTAGGCCCTCAACGGAAATGCCGAACTCGGCCTCCCATGCCGCCAGGAACTCGGGCTCCAGCACAGCCTGGACATCCGGGGCTTCATCGGCGCGTTCGTACCTCTCGGCGTAGCGCGCCGCAGCATCAAGAACCTGGCGTTCGCCTCCGATGCGACCGAACGGTTCATAAACGCTATCAAAGAAGGTGTGGTCAAAATGGACATCGCCGAGGGGCGTGATTAGCAAATGGGCGTCAGCGGCCCCCCAATGAATTGCATCAGAGTACCCACCCCAATGGTGAGCCAACATGATTTGTGCCATCAGCCGCGAGATGTCGAGTTTGCCTGGTCGACGGCCTCCGGATACCGGGCATTCGCAGATGGCTGCTTCTAACAAAACACAGGAGGCAATTGCACACGCGTTTAGCCTGCCTTCGTGTTGCACGATCGTGTCGATGGCCAACTGCCGGTCAGCATGGATTGCGATACTTGCTCTCGCAGTCCGTCTCCACCGATCGCGATCGCACTTTCCGGCTTCATGATTGCGGAGGACAGCCTCGACGAACTCACGGCGGTCTAACTGCTTTAATTCGCCGCACACTGAGTCGAGTACCACGGTCACCAAGGAGTTCAAGAACGCCTTGCATTGTTCAGCACCTCTTATATCGGCCCCGGATTCCCGAGGGTGCACCCTCCACGCCAAGCCGATCTTATATGCCGCAGCATCCATGTCATCTATTACCAATGGCTGTTGTCCGATTTCTGCTCGAACGAAGTCGCGGTACGATCGCGCTTCGAAACGATGCGTATATCGGGCATCCGAATTAGGGCAGATCTTGCCAACGATTTGATTCCGCTGCTGTTCGTCAATTGGCTCGGTGCTCAGTGCTGCCGCCCCCGCAACCAGCGCTTCGACCAGCACGCGCTCTGCGACGTTCTCGGCTTGCTGCAAACCGTGGTCGAAACCTTCGCCGACTTCTATTTGAACAGACGCGCTCGTCTCAAGGACGCTTATCCGCAGAAGTGCCCGCAGTTCGGGTGAACCTCTAGGTACTACGTTCATTTCCTGCATATCATCCGCGATTTCATTGAAGTGTACATGGAATGAAACCGCCCGCTTGGGAAGCGACGCCATCTCTAGGTCGATAACCGGAGCCGCACGCCTAAGCCATGTATTGAGCATCATCCAGTGCTCAAACGTTGAGTCCTTGGGCGCTCCTTCGAGGGTGCTGACTTCAATCCAGTATGACCTCGTCTCTGTCAGGTATACGGAACGCAATCGCCCCGCTGCCAGATCTCTATGACTAATGAAAAGCGGGGCCGCGTTGTCCTCCTCGAAGAGGCTCGGCTCCGTTTTCATCACAGGTATCCAATGACCGTCACTGTCAAGCGCGCGTCTTGGCTGCCAATTTTTCAGGACTTCCCGTCGCAAGGAGCGTAAAGCGCTCTGGTCGATTACTACAAGGTTGTCGCGATCGCGGTTTGCAAACTCGACCGGCAGTCGTGAGTGAGGGACAAGATGGCCATCCAACTGACGTGACCATGCCACAAGGTTCAGTAATCCGTTGGGATTGAGCAGCGTCACGCCCTCGCACGCGAGTGCCCGAGAAGAATCCAATAACCTAAAAAGTGAGAGGCTGTCAAAATCTTGAACCCAGCACAACGTGTAAAAGTCGTGACCCGAGATAAGCTCTAACTCCCAACGCTCCGGAACCTCTTCCCGGTAATCAAGTGCCATCGTGCGACCAATCCCACATCCGACCACCAGCGTAATTCCTTGCCTAAATCCCGGTTGTTTGCTCGCCTCCTCGCGAGCCCTCCGCAGGCAATATTTCGTTGCGTTTGCCAGTGATGCGTTGTCGGAGTTCATACTATTGAAGCCCGAATCCAAGAAGCCATCGAGGTTCTCCACAAAGAATATGATTTGCAAGAATCTACCGGCGTCGACCTCGGCGAGAACCGATGCGATTCTACCGCTCTCCATCTCCTGAAATTGGATGGGTGCGTCCGGTCCTTCGCCTAGCAATGGCGAGTCCCGAAACAGCCGCCTGTATTCGTTCGCCAGCGCTCGTTCAAACGCTTCGAGTTGCCCGCTTGCCCAGAGTTGTTCCATGACAAATCGAGTGATTGCGCTCCCAACTGCCGTCGGGAGCAACAGATAGGCGCTGCTGCCTCGAAAGGCGACGGGGCGGCGCTCAAGTCCAGTGTGAAATATTGCGTCGTCACGGAAGCGACGAGCCTCACCGATGTCACACGCAAAATCTGCGAGCGAGGTGCTCGTAATCCCAAGTTCATTAAGTTCGGATTCCGTAAAGCGGACACAATCCCGAACGAACGGAAGAAGATCAAGAACGCTAGCCGGGAGAGATGATTGCGGTATTTCTTCCCCAAGGGTGTACTCGCGAACCTGAGCCTTCTGCAGCACTGCCTCGGAAAGCTTCAATAAAGAGCCTATAGATGATCGAAGGGCATCATATCGCCCGCCTCGGGGCATACGCTCGACTATGTTGAGGATTATCTGGAGGTGGAAGGCGGCTGCCTCTCGCGTACCCTCTAGAATTCGGTAGTTACCTGCAGGAGTATGAACCAGCGACGTAAAGACGTCTTCGGCAGGATCCTCCATGAGGCCACACCAACCGTCGTTGAACCGCTCGAAACTTCGCTGCACGATAGCGCGCGAAGGATGGTTGCGCCCCGAGCCGTAAGAACTGGCCAAATGAAGAAGTAATTCCAGGCGCAGAGTATTGGCTTGCAATTGAGGGAGGGTCAGCAGGCCGCCGAAAGTGGCTGCAGCGGACACCGGATCAAGTAGCGCTAATTCGGCTACAACATCAGGATGCACTTCCGCGAATCAACCGGATGGGCTGAGCTTCTTCGTCTTTTGAGGAAAGGTTTTCCACGCACTGGGCTGTGACCGAGTGCGTCCTTGAGCAAGTATCACATGCAGTGTTGTTGCGAGTTATCGAAACGGACGTACCTGCACGGCCGACCATTGTCATTATAGCCGGACGCGCTAAGGAGCTCAACGTTCGAGTTTTCTGACAATCGATTGTATCCAACGGACCAGTCGAAAATCACAAGCCATCATTGCGGATGGAGCAAGCCCGCGCGGTGCTCAGAAAACGGTCGCGGTCGCCCGCAGCGGCTCGGCAGGTTTAGGTTACTGCCAGATTGCCAAGAAAGCAGCTCCCCGGTCTACGGATCAAGAGCCATTGCTGATAGTCTTCTGCACTTTGGAGTCCGCGCGGTCGGATACGGTCCAAGGCGGGCCAGCGCGGCTCCACCAAACGTAAGGTCCAAAATAAGGTCCACAAGTGGGATTGCCGCTCTCCGTTCGAGCAGTTCTCGTTGACTAAGTGGCCTGGAATCATTGGTGCGGATGAGAGGACTTGAACCTCCACGTCCTTTCGAACACTAGAACCTGAATCTAGCGCGTCTGCCAATTCCGCCACATCCGCATGAGGTGGGAATAACTTCTATGGTGGAGCATCGCGGGGACCGGTGTCAAACCCGATTTCACGTTCGTGTTACGATTCGCCGTAGCATGCGTCCCTGGATTCGGCTGGTCGCACTAATAGTAGCCTGCCCGATCTGCTATGCCTGGGCCACTGAGCCTGTTCGACTGATTCTTGACACCGATATAGGAAACGATATCGACGATGCTCTGGCGTTGGGGCTGATTCACTCGCTCGAGAGCCGCGGCGAGGTAAGACTGCTCGCGGTGACTATCACGAAAGATAACCGGTGGGCGGCTCCATATGTTGACCTCGTCGATACGTTCTATGGCCGGCCCGATATTCCGATTGGGGTGGTTCGTGGCGGTAAGACTCCGCAGGATTCGGCCTATCTGAGCGAGCCGGCAGAGAGGCGGGATTCGGCGGGAAACTACGTTTATCGCCATCGAATTCAGCCTGGAACGCAAGTGCCCGACGCCGTCACGGTGCTGACGAAGGTTCTCCGAGCGCAGCCTGATCATTCGGTCGTCATTGCTCAGATTGGATTTAGCACCAATCTTGCCCGGTTGCTTCAGGCTGAGGGCGGCGCGGAACTCATTAAGAAGAAGATTAAGCTGCTGGCGCTAATGGCTGGGAACTTTCAAAAACCCGAGGCGGAATACAACGTCTACACCGACCCTGAATCAGCGCGATATGTATTCGAGCGCTGGCCAACGCCCATGGTATTTAGCGGATTCGAGGTGGGATTGCAGGTGAAATTCACGCACCGGAGCGTGGCGGAAGATTTCAACTACGCGCCGAATCATCCGATTGCTGAGGCATATCGGATTTTCTTGCCCAACGGGGAAGACCGGCCGAGCTGGGACCCAACGGCGGTGCTGTATGCAATTCGCCCCAACCGCGGGTACTTCGATCTATCAGCTCCAGGAACCGTCACTCTAGGCCCCAAGAACACGACCGTGTTCACGGAAGCTCCGGGTGGCAAATGCCGCTACCTGATTCTTCCGCCGGGCGGGGCAGCAAAGGTGCAAGCAACGCTCGAAGCGCTAGTGAGCCAACCGCCACGCTGCGGCCGCGGGGAATGATCCGATATCAGCGGTCTGTAACGGCATAAAGGTAAACTCTAAGTAATGGCTACAGCTACGCCGCAGGATAATCCTGTCCCCGCACCGGCGCGGTCTCCTCTACTGATTGGAATTGCCGCCTGGCTTCTTCCGGGCAGCGGCCATTTTCTCCTAAGGCGACGAGGACGCGGCGCGATCATTCTTGCGGCGGTTGTTGTGACATTTGTCGTGGGGATATTGATGCGCGGGCCCATGTTTCAACCCCACGGCGGCGACCTGTTGACAACCGCGATTCAATGGGGTGGTTTCGCCGGCGATCTGGCAAGCGGCGTTCTTTACTTGCTCACCGTTTGGTTTGGGTATTCGCAGCCGGACGTGGCGGGACATGTTCACGATTACGGCTCGAAACTGATTGTCGCGGCAGGGCTGCTGAACATTCTCGGTATGGTGGACGCTTGGGAAATCGCGACGGGCAAGAAGGAATAGCAAATAGGTGAAACTGAACTTAAGTCATTTTGAGATGTCCGTGTTGTTTGCGCTCGTGTCGTCGGCGGTCTTGGGCGTTGTGACCAAGAAAACCGATCACGAGCGGCTGCGGTACGGACTGCAATGTTTTGCGTACTTCATGGCGGCGTTGTTCGGAATCGGCTGGGTGATGCACTTCCTGCATGGATAGCAGGGATCGAAGAGCAGTACATGAAGACGTTCTACATCGAGACGTTCGGCTGCCAGATGAATGCCCACGACTCCGAGAAGGTGGCGGGTACGCTGCTCGAGCGGGGCTACTCGCAGGTCGAAAGGCCGGAAGAAGCGGAGCTTGTTTTATATAACACGTGCAGTATACGTGATAAAGCGGAGCAAAAAGTATTCAGCCGTCTTCAGCAGTTCAAGAAAGACGGAGGCAAAGGCAAGATTTTCGGAGTACTGGGTTGCGTGGCGCAGCAAGAGGGCGAGCGGATTTTTGAACGCGCGCCGCACGTGAGCCTGGTCGCGGGTTCAGCCAGCTATACCAAGCTTCCGGAAATGCTGGTTCAACTCGAAGCCGGCAACCGGCGCGTTACCGGTCTGAGTCTCGATACCGACGAAACCTTCGACACGCCGTTTACGCGGCGCGATAATCCGCATCGCGCGTACATCACCATCATCGAGGGCTGCGACAAGAGCTGCGCCTATTGCGTAGTGCCCTTTACGCGGGGGCCGGAGCGGAGCCGCACCAGCGAGAGCGTGATGCGTGAAGTGCATCAATTAGCTGAGAACGGCTATTCAGAGGTTCAGTTGCTTGGTCAGAACGTAAACAGCTATCGCGATCCATCGCCCCAGGGTTGGGACTTTGCGCGTCTTCTTGCGCAAGTGGGCGAGGTAGAGGGCATGCGCCGCGTGCGCTTCACGACGTCGCATCCGCGCGACTTCGTAAAAGAGATCGTCGACGCCATTGACGAAAAGCCGGCGCTGTGCAATCACGTGCATCTTCCGGTGCAATCGGGCTCCTCGGCGGTGCTGGCGGCCATGGATCGCCAGTATACGCGCGACGAGTATATGCGTCGAATTGACTGGATGAAGGGCGCAAAACGGGACGTCGCGATCACGACAGACATCATTGTCGGCTTTCCGGGCGAAACGTCGCGGGATTTCGAGGAGACACTGGCCCTTCTGGATGCGGTGGAGTACGATTCCACGTTCATCTTCAAGTATTCAAAGCGCCCGAACACGGCGGCTTTAGAGTATGATGACCAGATTACGGATGAGGAAAAAACGCGGCGGCTGATGGTGGCACAAGAGAAGCAGCGATTGATACAGCTACGCCGAAACGCGAGACACGTAGGCAAGACCGAAGAAGCGCTTGTGGAGGGATATAACAAGGCCACTCGACAGTGGATTGGCCGTACGACACAGAACAAGACCTTAAACTTCACCGATGCCGGGCTTCCAGAACCGTCGGATGGGCGAACACTGGTGGGCAAATATGTGGACGTGCTCGTGACTCGCGCCGGGCCAAACAGTTTAGCGGGCGAGAGTGTATGCCGCCCGGCTGACGTGCAGTAGTGTGAAAGAGAGGAGGAGTGATGGAAGTTGAAATGAAAATTCGCGGTCTAATGATGGACCCGGTCACGAACATGCCGATCGTGGTCCTGAAAGATACAAGCGGCGAATCCGTACTCCCCATTTGGGTTGGCATCTATGAGGCAAATGCGATCGCACTCGAGATCGAGAAAGTAAGCACACCGCGGCCGATGACCCACGACTTAATAAAGACATTGCTGCTTGGTCTCGAGATCAGCATGAAGAAGGTTGTGGTGAGCGAACTCAAAGACGATACGTTTTATGCGGTAATCTGGCTGGAACGAGACGGCCGGCCAATTACGATCGATTCCCGGCCAAGCGATGCGCTGGCGCTGGCGCTGCGCCATGATTGCCCGATTTTTGTCGATGACAGTGTTTTGCAGACGTCGCGCAATTCCGCTAATGTTTCGGAAAAAGTGAACAACGAAGAAATGCGGAAATGGCTCGAGAACCTGAACGATGAGGATCTCGGCCGATACAAGATGTAGCCGCACAATGTTCTAGCGGAAGTGGTCTACAAGTAGGATCTCAGTTGCCTGATGGTCTACCTGATTGTAGAGGAGCGTTGTTCCGTCTCGTGAAATAGCGAGGCCTCCGGCTGGGCTTTTAGGAATGACACGGGCGGTCGTAACAGAGCCGCTTCGAAAGTTTAGGAAACGAAGATTGGCACGCCCCGCGGATGGAGTCTCCATCAGCCAGAGCCCGGGGTCAAAGCCGGTTGTTACGCTCTCAAGGAACCAGACGCCGTACTCGCTCACAGCCCACCGGCGTTCAGGGACGGAGGGCAAAACCTGGGTCTCCTCCCCTCCAGAAAGCGGCATCTTAAACAGTGGAGCGCTCAGAGCGGGGCCACGAGTGTAGAAGAGGAACTTGCCATCGGGTGACTCTTGCGGCATCAACCCGCCGTTATGCGTTACCTGGATCTCCTCGCCGCCCTGGGGTGAGATCTTAAAGGTCTCGAACCTCCCTGTGCGGTTCGAATCAAAATAGATCCATTTGCCGTCATGCGACCAGCAAGGATGCAGATTGTCGCCATGCGCACTGGTCAGGCGGCGTACCGGCCCACCATCCGCTGAAATGACGTAAATCTCACCTCTCTCGTCTCTGCGGGAATCGAAAGCAATAGTGCGGCTGTCGGGCGACCAAGAGGGACTGCCGCTCAACCTTGTTAGGAACGTCGCGTTCGAGCCGTCAGCATTAGCAACCCAAACGCCATAGGGACCGGAGCGGTCGGACTCGAACGCAATTTTCTTCCCGTCGGGTGAGAACCCGTTCGATCGTATCCAGTTCGAGCGGGGAGAGGCGATAGTTGAAACGGGTGGCCCCGCTTTGCCGTTCGGCGTCACAGGGATGCTCCATATATTTGCATTGTTGAAATCGTGGACGTAGGCGAGTCGCTCTCCTCGCGGGGCGATGGCCGGCTGGTACGCAACCGAGCCGATCATTGATAGATCCTGCGCAGGAGTTCCACCATCGACCGCGATCCGCCACAAATGAGTATTTACAGTTCCCCCGTTCGCAAAAATCACGTCCTTGCCGTCCGTACTCCAGATGGGTTGCCTATTAAGCCCAAAGGGAGTATTTAGCCGGCGCGGAGTTTTCGTTGGTTCGAGGTTCTGATTTACAGGAACTACGAAAATTCCCCATCTGCCAAAACTAAGCTCTCGCGAGAACGCCAGATGCTCCGAATCAAAGGAAAGCGCGGGGTAGAATTCCTCGCTTTTGCTGCCGAGAGAAATTGGCCTCACTTGCTCGCTCTCGACAGAGATGGCGAAAATCCTCGAAGGTTTGTCCGGCTGTTGTCGACCTGAAGTAACCAGCCACTTGCTATCGCGTGACCATCCGAGAGTCTGGTATGGGTTCGCGAAAATCTCTGCGATGTTGCGCTCAAGGCCGCCCAGTGGCGGAATTTCATAAATGCCGGTCACGGTCGGCGAGAGAACGCGAATGAAAGCTATGGATTTGCCGTCTGGAGCCCAGGCCGGGTGCATATCGGGCAGGTCGCCAGAGGTGAGTTGTAAGGGGGTATCTGTCCCGATAACCTTCGCGTAAATATGCGTTACAGTGCCGCTGCGGCCTGTCCATGCGAATGCGACCTGGTTGCCATCGGGAGAGAATGCGGGGTCTCTCTGAAAGCCCGCGTAGCTGGTTAATGGCGTCACACGAAACTCGGGCTGCGGCGGGGGCGGAGGTCGATAGAGCCAAACGCCAATACTGATTGCAATTGCGATCATCGCGCAGGCGCCAGCAATCCACCATCCGTGATGCGCTTTTTGCAGCGTTTCGCTAGCGGGAAGCTTGCCTGAATCCGTTTCTTCTTTCAGCTCGAGCAACGCGACGCGCACATCGGCGATGTTCTGGAAGCGCCGGTCAGGGTCCTTGCGAAGACATCGATTGACGATCTTTTCCAAATCGCGCGGCACGTCGGATGCAAGCGCGCTCACAGGTTGAGGCTCATCGCGCAAAATCGCCGAGATGATGGACATGCTCGTCTCGCCCCGGAACGCTCGTTGGCCTGTCACCATCTCATACAGGACAGCGCCGAAGCTGAAGATATCGGAACGAGCGTCGAGCGGCTTGCCCTCCGCCTGTTCCGGTGACATGTACGAGACGGTTCCCACGACTGTGCCCTCCCGCGTTTGCGGCGGCTCCTCGGAATTGACACCCATTGTTCTAGTTTGATCGGAAGAGGAAGAATCGATGAGCTTCGCCAGACCGAAATCGACCACTTTGACCAAGCCCGAATCGCCGACCATGACATTGCTGGGTTTCAGATCGCGGTGGACGACACCCGCCGCTGCAGCAGCGCTCAAGGCATCGGCAATCTGAATCGCGATTTTCAGTGCCTCGTTAAGCCGCATACCCTTGCGTGGGATGAGCTGATCGAGTGCCTTGCCGCGCACGTACTCCATGACTATGAAGTCGCTGCCGTTTTCAGAGGACACGTCGTGGACTGTGACAATGTTCGGGTGGTTCAACGTCGAAGCCGCGCGCGCCTCGAGGGCAAAGCGCCGGATCTGATTTTCGTGACCTGCGTGCTCCCCCAGCAACAGCTTGAGCGCGACGAAGCGGTTGAGGCGCGTGTCGCGGGCCTTATACACGATTCCCATGCCGCCTTCGCCCAGCTTCTCGATAATTTCATAGTGGTCGATACACTGACCCGTTGTGAGCACCTGATTGACCGCGCTTAGCAAGTTAAGTTTAGCAACGTCAACAACTATTGGCGCTTGGCCCCGGCCGCTCGAAGCGCCCAGCTCTCGCCGGGTCTCCGTTATCGTTGGGTAAGAGTGGAAGTATCAAGTAATGCGTTTCGCGTGATGGGTCGACCAATTTAGACAGGATCTTCGTACCGGTGCTAAGGGGCTGTGGCAAGGTCCAGGGTTTTCGATCGCGGCGGTGCTGTCGCTCGCGTTGGGTATTGGCGCGGCCACGGTCATATTCAGCGTTATTTATGGCGTGGTGATCGAGCCGTTTCCCTATTCGCATCCGGAAACGCTGATGAGCATGTTCGCGGAAGATACGGCTCACCACGCCAGGTATTCGCCGTACATGCCCGATCAGTACCTCGAGTTTAACGAGCGGAATCACATCTTCGATGGGTTGATCGCTTCGACCATCAGCGACGTGCTGTTGACGGGCAGCGGCGAGCCGGCCCGCCTACGCGGCAATTTCGTAACAACGAACACGTTCGAGGTGATGGGCGTGAAACCCTACCTAGGCCGGTATATTACGCCGGCAGATGCTGGAATTCCGGCGGCGCCGGTTGCCGTGCTTGGCTACAAATTTTGGCGGCGGCACTTTGGAGGCGATCCGCATGTTCTCGGGCGAAATTTGAGGCTCAACGACAGAGTGCGGGAGATTGTCGGAGTGATGCCTCCGCGCTTCATGTGGCGCGGCGCGGACGTGTATCTGCCAATCACATTCGAGCGTGGGAAGTTTGTCGAAGATGTCCGGTACATCAACGTGATGGGCCGGCTGAAGCCAGGCGTCACCGTAGCAGAGGCGGAGACGGACCTGCATCCTATCTTCGACGACATCCTGTCGAAGGACCCTTCCTATCACCACCAAAAATTTCACGTCAAGCTGTACAACTTTTACGAAACTTACCCGAGCAGCATTCGGACGCAGCTCTGGACGCTTTTCGCGGCAGTGTCGCTTCTGTTGCTGATCGCGTGCGTGAATGTTTCGAACTTGATGCTGGCCCGGGCGGCAGCTCGCGGTCGTGAAATGGCCGTTCGCGCATCGCTCGGGGCGGGTCGCTTGCGGATTGCGCGGCAGCTATTAACGGAAAGTCTGCTCATCGCGATAGGCGCGGGCATTCTTGGCGTCGTACTGGCGATAGGCGGCCTGTACGCGGTGATCGCAGTAATTCCGCCGGACACGATTCCCGACGAGTCGAAAGTATCGCTGAATGTTCCGGTGCTGCTCTTCACGCTAGCGTTGGCGGCGTTCACCGCATTGTTATTCGGATTGGCTCCCGCTCTTCAATCGGCCCGGACAGACCTGACGGAAGCGCTGAAGGCTTCAGGCCGAACGATGGCCGGCAGTTTGCGCGAAGGCCGGTTACGCAAGACCCTGGTAGGCGCGGAAGTCGCTCTCGCGGTAATGCTGCTGGTGGGTGCGAGTCTCGTGCTTCGAACGCTGTTGAAGCTCGAGGAAATGAACTGGGGGTTCCGGCCAGCTGCCGTCCTGAGTATGCAGCTGCCCTTGCCTGAGAGACGATATCCAACCTTGAGCGCGAGGAACGCGTATCTGAACTCGATCGTCGCGCGCGTGGAATCTCTGCCCGGCATAGAGCAAGTGGCGTTGAATACATTCGTTCATCCGTTCGCTAACTGGGGCATGCAAGTCGAAGTGCCCGGCGTTTCCGTGCAGCAGCAACAGCCGGTGATTCTGAGTCAGATCAACAGCAGTTATCCGGGCGTGGTGGGACTCCGGCTGAAGCAAGGGCGCGAGTTTGGCGTCCAGGATGTGTTTTTTCAAAGACATCTTGTTCTCGTCAACGAGACGTTCGCCAGAATTTATTTCAAAGATGGCAAAGCGCTTGGACGATCTATCCGCATGCCCGAATTAAAAGGGCCGCCCGTCAACATCGCCGATGATGCATTCGAGATCGTAGGCGTTGTTAGCGATCTTCGCAATGTTGGATTGCAGCGGCAGACTTATCCGGAAGTTTACATCCCGTACACGACAACTGGTTTTCTCGAGTCCGCCATTCACCCCATGCTGTTGGTGACGAGCCGTATCCCGGCGCGACAGCTGACAAACGCCATCGAAAATCAGATTCATTCGATCGACCCCGATCAGGCAATCATGCAAGTCCAGACGGTCGAACGATTGCTCGACAACGAAGGCTTTGCCGAACCTAAATTCAGCGTGTTCCTGTTCTCGGTTTTCGCGGGACTTGGTTTGATGCTCTCAGCCATTGGCATTTACGGCGTGATCAATTATTCGGTCTCCAGGCAATTGCCGGGGTTGGGTGTCCGGATCGCATTGGGGGCCATGCGGAAGGATATTATTGCCCTCGTGCTAAGAGATGGCGCCCAATTGATCGGATCGGGGATTGTTGTGGGTCTCGTGGCTAGCTTTTTGACAACGGGTCTGCTGAAGTCGTTGATCTGGGGTGTATCGCCATTCGATCCTCTCTCGTTTGCCGCGGTGGCGGCGGTTCTGGCGATGGTTGGATTGTGCGCGTGTCTGTGGCCGGCGTGGCGGGCATCACGCGTCGATCCGATGATTGTTCTGCGCTACGAGTGAACCGCTCGAATCCCACAGCGTCCGAGTCAGGTAAGCTCTTTGAGTGATGCTTTCTCCTGTGCGCTACTTGGCCGTTATCGTGTCCGCGATGGTTGTCCTGGCTCAACCATCATCCAAGGGAAATTTCGAGAATCCTGACGCTACACCCGAGGCGCGGGCGGCAGACATTGTTTCGCGCATGACGCTCGACGAGAAAGTCTTGCAGATGCAAAATTCCGCCCCCGCCATTCCTCGGCTGGGAATACCGGCTTATGACTGGTGGAACGAGGGGCTGCACGGCGTGGCACGCGCGGGGCTGGCGACTGTATTCCCTCAGGCGATCGGGTTGGCCGCGACCTGGGACCCGGAGCTCATGTTTCGCATCGGGACTACGATCTCGACGGAAGCGAGAGGGAAATATAACGACGCTATCGCGCATGGCAACCATGGGCGGTACTTCGGCTTGACGTTCTGGTCGCCGAACATCAACATTTTTCGGGATCCGCGATGGGGCCGCGGGCAGGAGACATATGGCGAGGATCCCTATTTGACCTCCCGCTTCGGCGTGGCCTTCGTCAAAGGCATGCAGGGAGACGATCCACATTACTTCAAAGTCATCGCGACTGCTAAGCATTTTGCGGTGCACAGCGGCCCCGAGCCAAGCCGGCACGAGTTCAATGTCGATGTCGACCCGACCGATCTCCGCGATACGTACCTGCCGGCGTTTCAAGCATTAGTGGACGAAGGCAAGGCCTATTCGGTGATGTGCGCTTACAACAGCGTGGATGGCGTGCCCGCCTGCGCCAACACAATGCTGTTACGCGACCACCTTCGCAAAGACTGGGCGTTTCAAGGATACGTGGTCAGCGATTGCGGCGCTATTGGCGACATCTTCAAAGGTCATAAATACAAGCCGACAATGGCGGCGGCATCGGCTTCGGCAGTTCTTGCGGGAACCGATTTGGCGTGCGGCAACGAATACCGATCGCTGAC
>JBAUZG010000241.1:0-28688 GCA_049585195.1 Bryobacteraceae bacterium
GAACATGAACTGGTGCGTCAATTGTCACCGGAATCCGGAGAGATACATCCGGCCGCGGTCCGAAGTTTTCAATGTCGACTATGTATATCCGGACAATCAAGTCGAGCTGGGTGCCCGGCTTGTTAAGGAGTATCACGCTAAGTCGTTGACCGATTGCGTGACTTGCCATCGATGAAAGACGCGCATTCCATGAAATCCGACACCGGGCACACGGCCACTCGGGGCTTCGTGCCCCTCGAGTCGCTACTCGAGCCGCCGGCCCGCAAGCCGGTTGACATTCAGGCGCTCCGAGAGAAGCTCGCGGCGGGGCGAGGTCCGGCGTTCTGGCGGACGCTCGACGAAGCGGCGGAAAGCGACGAACTGCGGGAGTACATAGAACAGGAGTTTCCAGGGCTTTCGGGACAAGTTCCGCAAGGAATCGACCGGCGTAATCTGCTCAAGGTGATGGCGGCATCGCTCGCGATGGCCGGCGCTGCGGCTTGCACCAAGCAGCCGAAAGAATTGATTGTTCCGTATGTGCGGCAGCCCGAAAACGTGATTCCCGGACTTCCGCTGTTCTACGCAACGGCTATGCCGGTTGCCGGATACGCTCGCGGGCTGTTGGTTGAAAGCCATCTGAACCGGCCGACGAAAATCGAGGGGAATGCGGATCATCCGGCGAGTCTGGGAGCGACGGGCATCTTCGAGCAAGCCTCTGTGCTCAACCTGTACGATCCCGACCGGTCGCAAACGGTTTTGAAGGCGGGCCGCCTCAGCACCTGGAGCGAATTTCTGGGGGCATTCATTTCGAAGGCGCAGGATCTGACTACAAAAAAGGGCGAAGGGCTGGCTATTCTGACAGGCATGACGACCTCGCCGACGTTGATCAGTCAGATGGACGCGATCATGGGGCAGTGGCCGGCGGCGAAGTGGTATGTTCACGAGCCGAGCGTGAATCCAGCGATTGCAAGCGCAGCGAAGAAGATCGCAGGGCGCGGGGCGTTGGTGGCTTATGACCTGACGCAGGCTGAGGTGATCGTAAGCCTTGAGAGCGATTTTTTAAATACCGGCCCGGCGGCGCTCGCGTATGCGCGCCAGTTCGCCAAGGGGCGCGCGGTGGACAACGGCGCAACGCCGTGCCGGCTGTACGCGATTGAATCGTCGCCATCAGTGAGCGGTTCGTTGGCTGATCATCATTTTTCCGTGAAGAGCAGCGCCGTGCCTGGCATTGCGTATCAGCTGGCGAAGGCTTGTGGAGTTTCGGGAGTGCCGGATGTTTCGGGCTCCGCGCCCGAGTGGCTGAACGCCGTGGCTCAAGATCTGACTAACGCGAAGGGAAGGTGCGTGGTTTTACCGGGCGAGTTCCAGCCGGAGAGCGTGCAGCTAGCGGCGTATGCGATGAACGCGGCGCTGGGGAACGTGGGAAAAACGGTGCGGGTGCTCGAGGGAGTAGAGCCCGCGAATACGCATTCGTTCGAAGAATTGACCAGCGATCTGAATAACGGCCATGTGGAGACGCTGGTGATTCTGGGGCACAACCCGGTGTATACGGCCGCGGCGAGCCTTAAGTTTGAAGAGGCGATACGGAAGGCAAGCTTCGTCGTGCGGCTTGGTCAGTTCTACGATGAGACTTCGCGATTTTGCCACTGGCACGTTCCGGAAGCTCATTACCTCGAGACCTGGTCGGATTCCAGGGCGTTTGACGGCACGATAACGATTCAACAGCCGCTGATTGAGCCCCTCTATGGCGGAAAGTCAGCTCATGAGATTCTCACTATTCTGTTGGGCAAGCCCGATCAGCCTTCGCACGACATTGTCAAAGATTACTGGCGGAGCCAGTACAAGACGGGCGATTTCGACGCGCTATGGCAGCAATCGCTGCACGACGGTTGGATAGCCGGCACGACGGTTGGGCCGATCAACGTGAGCGGGGCGGTGATGCTTCCACAGCTTGAGACGGCCGAAGTCACGGGCCTTGAAGTGGTGTTCCGGCCCGATCCCACGATCGGCGATGGGACCTATTCGAATAACGGATGGCTGCAGGAACTGCCGAAGCCTCAAAGCAAAATGACCTGGGACAATGTGGTGCATATCAGTCCTAAGGCCGCCGCCGACATGCACGTGACGATTGGAGACATGCTGCGGGTGACGGTCGAAGGAAGAACCACCGTGGGGCCAGCCTGGATACTGCCGGGACACGCGCAAGATTCCGTGACGGTGCATTTCGGATACGGGCGCGAGGCGTCGGGACGGGTAGGGAACAAGATCGGCTACAACGCGTACGCGATTCAGACGACGAACGCGCCGTGGGTTGCGAGCGGAACGATCGCGAAGACTGGTGAACACTACCGGCTGGCGAATATTCAAGAGACGCAAACGATGGCGGGCCGCGAGCCGGTGCACGAGGCCGATTTGGCGGAATTCCGCCAGCATCCCGATTTCCCGACGATGTACGAGAAGCCGCTTCCGTCGGGCGAGACGCTATATCCTTACGAATTCCATTACACCGGTTACAAGTGGGGCATGACGGTTGACCTGAATATCTGCACGGGGTGCAGCGCGTGTATTATCGCCTGCCAGGCAGAGAACAATATCGCGGTAGTTGGAAAAGATCAGGTGGCGCGCGGGCGGCACATGCACTGGATTCGAGTGGATCGTTACTATTCAGGGAATCTGGACAGCCCCGAGATGTACAACCAACCCATTCCGTGCATGCAGTGCGAGGACGCGCCATGTGAAGTTGTTTGTCCCGTAGCCGCAACGGTTCACAGCAACGAAGGATTGAACGAAATGGTGTACAACCGGTGCGTCGGGACACGATATTGCTCGAACAACTGCCCGTACAAAGTACGCCGATTCAATTTTTATCTGTATTCGGATTGGCAGACGCCGAGCCTGTACGGGGTGCGAAATCCAGACGTGACGGTCCGCAGTCGCGGCGTGATGGAAAAATGTTCTTATTGCGTGCAGCGAATCCAGGAAGCCAAGATTAAGACTGATAAAGAAGGGCGCAGCGTACGGGATGGCGAGATTCTGACTGCTTGCCAGCAGGTGTGCCCGACGCGGGCGATTACATTCGGCGACCTGAACGATAAGAACAGCAAGGTGGCGAAACTGCAGCAACTTCCGAGGGTATATGGGTTGTTGGACGAGTTGAATACACGGCCGCGCACCAAGCATCTCGGTTATGTTCGGAATCGCAATGAAGCGCTAAGGGGTCAGCGTGGCAGCGAAGAATCCTGAAGAAGAGCTACTCGAGAAAGACATCCAGGTCGTCGATCCTGGACCAGATTCAGTTCTCGCGCCGGGGCACGATTACGTTTCGGTTACGGACCGGATTGCGGGCGTAGTATACCTACCCTGGAAAACAGCCCCCAAGAAGTGGCTGGTAGGCGCATTTATCGCTTTCTGCTTCGTGAACCTGCTGATGCTGGCGGTCTCCGTTCTGTTCGCGCGAGGTGTTGGCATCTGGGGCGTCAATATCCCGATTGGCTGGGGATTCGCCATCGTGAATTTCGTCTGGTGGATCGGAATCGGCCACGCCGGGACTTTGATTTCGGCGATTCTCTTTCTACTGAAGCAGGACTGGCGCACGTCGATTAACCGGTTTTCGGAAGCGATGACGTTATTTGCGGTGGCCTGCGCAGGCATGTTTCCGATCCTGCATCTGGGGCGTCCGTGGCTGGCGTATTGGCTGTTTCCGTATCCCAATTCCATGTGGATGTGGCCGCAGCCGAGGAGTCCTCTCGAGTGGGACGTTTTCGCGGTCTCGACGTATGGGACCGTATCGCTGGTGTTTTGGTATGTGGGCCTGATTCCCGATTTAGCGAGCATGCGCGATCGCGCGCCGAAGCTATGGGTGCAGCGCGTGTACGGCGTTCTGGCGCTAGGCTGGCGCGGTTCAGCGATTCATTGGCACCGGTACCAGAAAGCATATCTCCTGCTGGCAGGACTCGCGACTCCGCTGGTGCTTTCGGTTCACACCATTGTGAGCTTCGATTTCGCTATCAGCATTATTCCTGGCTGGCACACGACGATTTTCCCGCCATACTTCGTTGCCGGCGCAATCTATTCCGGATTCGCGATGGTGCTGACGCTGATCATTCCGCTGCGGTCTTGGTACAAGATGCAGGACCTGATCACGATGCGCCACATCGAGGCGTGCGCGAAGCTGATGCTCGGCACCGGATTGATTGTCGCGTATGGCTATTCGATGGAAGCGTTTTTCTCCTGGTACAGCGGCGACAAGTACGAGAGCTTCATGTATTGGAACCGGATGACGGGTCCCTATGGCCCAATTTACGCGCTCCTCATCCTATGCAACATCGCGCTGCCGCAGGCGTTGTGGTATCGCAAGGTGCGACTAAACATCGTCCTGGTCTTCATCATTTCGATTATTGTCAATATCGGCATGTGGCTCGAGCGCTTTGTCATCGTAATCACGAGTCTGCATCGCGATTTTCTGCCATCGTCCTGGGGTATCTACATACCCACGAAATGGGATTGGGCCACATGGACGGGCACACTTGGGTTTTTCCTTTTCCTGATCTTCCTGTTTGTGCGCCTACTTCCGTCGATCTCGATTTTCGAGGTGCGCGAGGTGGTGCATCACGAAAAGGAAATGGAGCCGGCTTATGAGTGACGAATTGAACCTCAGGGAGTTGGCGGGCGTTCACGGCGTCATGGCCGAGTTCGAGACACCGGAGGAATTGGTTGAAGCCGCCGAGCGCGCTTACGCGGATGGCTACCGGCGCATGGACGCGTACGCTCCGATGCCTGTCGAAGGCTTGGCAGAGGCGGTGGGGTTTAAAAAGAATAAGGTTGCTTTGGCGGTTCTGATTGGCGGCATTTGCGGATGCAGCGGCGGATTCTATTTGCTTTACTGGATTACCGTCATAGCTTATCCGCATAACGTGGGCGGGCGACCACTGGATAGCTGGCCAGCCTATATTCCGATCACGTTTGAATGCATGATTTTGCTGGCTTCGCTGACCGCGTTGGTGAGCATGTTGGCGATGAACGGATTGCCGCAGCCATATCACCCGGTTTTTAATGTGCCCCAATTCGCAAGAGCGTCGCTGGACGGGTTTTTTCTGTGCATCGAATCGTCCGATCCGAAGTTTCATACGGCGGAGACGATTGAGTACTTAAAGGAGATTGGCGGCAGTGAGGTGTCGATTGTTCCGGCATGAGAAAGAAGGGAGGCGGACTGAAGTCCGCCGCAGGCTAAAGCCTACCCTCCTTGTAGTCTTCGCCGCGTTCGTTTGTACAGCTGCGTGCCGGCAGGACATGCATAATCAGCCGCGTTATAAACCGTTAGCGGCGACGCCGTTCTTCGACGATGGCCGCTCGGAGAGGCCGGCTATTCCGGATACGGTGGCGCGGGGGCAGTTGCATCTCGATCAGGCGCGGTATACGGGGAAAGAGAATGGGAAAGACATCGATTACTTTCCAATACAGATTACGCGGGCAGACTTGGCGCGAGGGCAGCAACGATTCGATATTTACTGCGCGCCGTGTCACGGCCGGCTGGGCGATGGTCACGGCATGATCGTCCTGCGCGGACTGCAGCCGCCGCCGACATATCACGATCCGCGTTTGGTGAACGCGCCGGTTGGGCATTTTTTCGACGTGATAACGAATGGATATGGCGCGATGTTCAGCTATGCGTCGCGCGTTCCCGTAGATGACCGGTGGCGGATTACCGCCTACATCCGCGCGCTGCAACTGAGTCAGAATGCGCCGCCGCAGTTGGCGCGCGAGTTGGGTGGCGCGACAGGTGACGGTGCCGTGGGAGGACAACAGTGAGCGATCGCCGGCACGCCGTCAGCAGCATTCCGGTGCCAGTGGAACGATTGGGAGAGCGAGCGCTACGCATCGAGCGAATGGCGGGCGTGGTTGGCGTACTCGGGCTCTTGCTTTGCGTTGCCGGATTTTTTGTCGATCGAACGGTGTTCTTCCAGTCCTATCTGTTTGGATTCACCTACTGGGCGGGGTTTGCCATCGGCGGTTTGGGCGTTCTGCTGATGCACCACACGGTCGGCGGACGGTGGGGCGTCACCATCAGGCGCCTGCTTGAGGCGCAGATGCGCACGCTGCCGTTGGTCGGAATATTGCTGCTACCCGTGCTTCTGCTGGGGCTGCAGCAGGTCTATCCGTGGGCTCGTCCGGAAGAGTTGGCTATGGAGGCAGTACTGCGGCACAAGCAGGGCTATTTGAATATTCCGTTTTTTGTGGGACGGACGATCCTCTACTTTGCGGTTTGGTTGTTCTGGGGATTTCGTGTCAACCGCATGGCGGACAGGCAGGATGAGACGGGCGATCCGACTCTGAGAGAGCGTATGCGCGCCTTCAGCGCTCCGGGCGTTCTGGTTTTTACATTGACCGCGTCGTTCGCCTACATCGATTGGATATTGTCGGCGGACGTTCAGTTCTTCTCGACCGTGTATGGCGCGATGATTTTGATCGGCGATGTTTTGCAGGGAATCGCCATGTCGATCATCGTATTGGTTTTCGCGTCCGGGAAGGATGGATTTCAGGGGCGGGTGAACTCGAAAGTTCTGCACGATCTCGGCAACATGATGTTCGCGTTCGTCATTTTCTGGGCGTATCTGTCCGCCTCACAGCTTATTATCGTGTGGCCTGCGAATCTGCCGCAGGAGCTGCAATGGTATTTGGTGCGCGTGCACGGGTTCTGGAAATATTTTGCGGCTGCAACCGCGCTATCGATGTTTGCTCTGCCGTTTTGCCTGCTTTTGTCGCAAGAACGGAAGCGTAATCCTATTCGCCTGGTACGCGTAGCGATCTTTATATTGTGCGCGCGTGTCATTGATATGTTCTGGATTGTGGAACCGACTTACCGCAGAGGCGGATTCGCAATCTATTGGACCGACTTTGCCGCATTTATCGGAATCGGCGGCGTCTGGATCTATGCGTATTTGCGTCAGTTGCGGCGGCGGCCATTACTGCCACTGCAGGACGCCCGCATCGCTCCGCCCGTTTCGGAGGCAGCCGCATGAGCCAAGAGTATAAACCTGCGCCTCATTCCGGGCACGGTCCGACTGCTCGCCCGCCGTCGGAGCCGCATGTGGGCCACGGCGGCACCACGTTCGAAGGCGTGGACGCGCGGCCGGGCCTGATTATCGGGTCTCTGGCGACTATCGCGCTCATGCTCATTGTCGTTTTTGCGCTGACCGTTGGCGTGCAGAAATATTTGACGGACAGGAACCCTCAAGGCGAATTGCCGAGCGCGGTTGCGCCCTCGCGAGTGGTGCCGCCCACTCCGCAATTGCAGCCGCATCCGTGGGAAGAATTGCCGGACTTGCGCGCGCATGAAGACCAGATTCTGAACAGTTTTGGAAAAGATGCGGAGGGCCATGTGCACATTCCCATTGACCGCGCGATGGACGCAGTTGTGGCTCGGCTTCCCATCCGTCCCGGCTCGCCCGAAGGGATTGATACGCCGGGAGGCGAGGGCCGGGACTTTGCGAAGAGCCTGAGCGAAATGCCGGCTCCGTATCGCAGGGCCCCCATTCAGGGAGAGATTCATAAGCATGCGCAGAAGTAGAAGTGTGGTCGCATGGATGCTGCTGGCTGGGGCTTCGCTCCTCTACGCGCAATATCCTGCCCCGACGATCACCAAGGGCGTCAACCTCGAGCAGAAATTAAATTCTCAACTTCCGCTCGATTTGGTTTTTCACGATGAGAATGGCGAGGCGGTTCCGCTTCGCACGTATTTCGGCGACAAGCCCGTGCTGTTGGAGCTGGTGTATTTCAAGTGCCCAAGTTTGTGTCCCATGAGCCTTCACGAGACGGTGAGCAGTTTGAGCCGGATACCGTTGCAGCCAGGCAGGGATTACAACGTGGTGGTGGCAAGTTTCGATCCAGCCGACACTCCCGCGACGGCAAAGAAAAAAAAGGCGGAGTATGGCAAGGAATTCAAACGGGCCGGGTTCGATTCGGGCTGGCATTTTCTGACGGGTAGCCAAGATTCGATATCGCGTCTGGCGGATGCGGCGGGATTTCGATACCGATGGGATGAGCGAAGCCGGCAGTTTGTTCACGCGGGCGGCATCATGGTGGCTACGCCGGAAGGAAAGCTTTCGCGGTATTTTTACGGGATACAGTACGCGCCGGCCGATCTGAGAATGGCGCTGGTTGAGGCGTCGCACAATAAGATTGGCTCGCCCGTCGATTATGTGCTGCTGTACTGCTTTCATTACGATCCATATCAGGCCAAATATACTCTCGTCATTGAAAACGTGCTGAAGATCGCCGGGTGCCTCACGGTCGTGCTTCTCGCCGGGCTAATTTTCATCCTAATGCGAAGCGGCAGCAATAAGAGGACGAAGGAAGAACAGCATGTGGGCTAACCTCCTTCTGGGTAGTATCGAGCTGTTTCCGCCGACGGCATCGGCTGAAGCCAGCCAGGTCGACGCATTGTATTGGTTCGAAGTGATCGTGTCGGGGGTGATGACGCTGCTGATTTTCGCGTGCATCATTTGGTTCGCCTATAAGTACCGGCGGCGTCCAGGCGTGCGCGCGACACAGATTCATGGGTCCACGGCGTTGGAGTTGACCTGGTCGATTCTTCCGTTCTTTGTAATGCTGGTGATGTTTGGTTGGGGGGCGCAACTGTATTTCGCGGAACAGCAGCCGCCCAAGGACGCGCTGGAGATCTTTGTTACCGGCAAGCAATGGATGTGGAAGATCCAGTATCCCGACGGCGGGAGAGAAATCGACACGCTGCACGTGCCGGTTGGACAACCGGTGAAGCTGACGATGGCGTCGGAAGACGTGATCCACAGCTTCTCGATTCCGGCGTTCCGCGTCAGGCACGACGTGGTGCCCGGGCACTACGACAGTATTTGGTTTACGGCGACCAAGCCGGGCAAATATCATTTGTTCTGCACCGAATACTGCGGGAACGGGCACGCGTCAATGAACGGCTGGGTATACGTTCTGGATCAACGCGCGTATGCCAACTGGACGGCGGGCGGCTCGGCAGGGACGCTAGCCCAACAAGGCGAGGCGTTGTTCGCGCAACACGGCTGCTCGACGTGCCACCTCATGGATCAACAAGGCCGGTGCCCCGTGCTGCGAGGGCTTTACAATAAACCAGTATTGCTGGATGACGGGCGGACGGTCATAGCCGACGATGCGTATATTCGCGAATCGATTCTGGATCCTAACGCGAAGATCGCCGCGGGATTTCGGGACAAGATTATGCCGGAATTCAAGGGACAGTTGAGCGAGGCAGACGTGATTGCGTTGATTGCCTACATTAAATCGCTTTCGCCCCAGGTGCCGGCATCACAGCAAGGGTCCCAGCAGCCGCCGATCGTGATCGCGCCAACGGCTCCGGGGACGGTTCCCGCTCCTCGGACAACCCCCGCTCCGCGGGCCAACCCCGCTCCGGCCCAGCAACAATAAGGAAGATTGCAGGTTATGTCAACGCTCGCGCATGAAACACCGGAACACGTAAGGGAGGAAGTCAATTACCTCAACGTGTCGCATACCTGGAAGAGCTGGCTCTTCACGACGGATCACAAGCGCATCGCGATGCTGTATCTGATTTCGATCACGCTGATGTTCTTCGTCGGCGGGTCGTTCGCTGTCTTGTTTCGCATCAACCTCTTGGAGCCGGAGGGCATATTCTCGGCGGAAACGTATAACCGCTTGTTTTCGATGCACGGCATCATCATGGTGTTTTTCTTCCTTGTGCCGTCCATCCCCGCTACGCTCGCCAACTTCTTAATACCGATTATGATCGGCGCGAAGGATCTGGCGTTTCCGAGAATAAACCTGCTGAGCTGGTACCTGTATGTCGCCGGCGCGATTTTTACGATGTTCGCGGTGTTGCGTGGCGGTGTCGATACGGGTTGGACCTTCTATACGCCATACAGCAGCACGTACTCCAATTCGTATGTGCTGGCTGCCGCGTTCGGAGTTTTCATGGCCGGGTTCTCGTCGATTCTGACGGGTCTGAATTTTATCGTCACGGTTCACAAAATGCGCGCTCCGGGAATGACATGGTCCCGGCTGCCGCTGTTCGTCTGGTCGAACTACGCGACTGGCCTTATTCAAGTCCTGGGCACTCCGGTGCTGGCCATTGTGCTGCTGTTGCTCGCATTCGAGAGGATCGCTCATGTTGGGATTTTCGATCCGAACATCGGCGGCGACCCGATTCTGTTCCAGCATCTGTTCTGGTTCTATTCGCATCCTGCGGTTTACATCATGATTTTGCCGGGCATGGGCGTGATTAGTGAAATTGTCGCGTGCTTCTCGCGGAAACGCGTGTTCGGCTATAACTTTGTCGCTTTTTCGAGCATGGCGATTGCCGTGCTGAGCTTCGCGGTATGGGGACATCACATGTTTGTCACCGGCGAAAGCATGTACACGAGCTTGGCATTCTCGATTTTGAGCTTCCTGGTGGCCGTTCCATCGGCGATCAAGGTGTTTAATTGGACCGCCACGATGTACAAGGGTTCGGTGTCGTTCGACACGCCGATGCTGTATGTTTTCGGCTTCATTGGCCTGTTTACGATTGGCGGACTGACCGGTCTTTTTTTGGCGTCCCTGGCCACGGACGTAGCGACGCACGGAACGTACTTCATCGTGGCGCATTTCCACTATGTGATGGTGGGGGGCATGGTGATGGCTTTCCTAGGCGGCATACATTTCTGGTGGCCGAAGATCACAGGCCGGCTGTATCCGGAGGTCTGGTCGAAAGTGGCGGCGATCATCGTGTTCGTCGGGTTTAATCTGACGTTCTTTCCGCAGTTCATACTGGGCTATATGGGCATGCCTAGGCGATATCATGCGTACCCGCCTGAATTTCAAACGCTGAATGTTATGTCGACGGCGGGCGCGTCGATTCTGGGCGTGGGATACCTGATTCCCTTGATATATCTGCTGTGGTCGTTAAAGTACGGAAAGAAAGCTGGCAATAACCCGTGGGAAGCGGCCGGGTTGGAGTGGAAGATCCCTTCACCGCCAACAACATTTAATTTCGATGAGACGCCGGTAGTGACCGAGGAAGCTTATAATTACGGCGAGCTCGAGGAGGAAGCTGTTGGCTGAAATTATCACGTCCGCGGGTGCCGAACCTTCGGCGGAAGCGACTCATCTTCGCCATCATTTTGCGACGCAGCAGCAGCAGACGGATGCGTCCACGCTGGGCATGTGGACGTTCCTGATTACGGAAGTGCTGTTTTTTGGCGGAATGTTCGCGGGCTACGCAATATACCGCGGGATGTACCCGGAAGCATTCGCGAGCACGAGCGAGTACATGAACGTCGTCCTTGGCGGAACCAACACGGCGGTGCTGATTTGCAGCAGCTTGACCATGGTGCTTGCGGTTCGAGCCGCGCAGCTTAGCAAGCGGAGGGATCTGATTCTCTTTCTGGTTTTGACGATGATGTTCGGCACGGCGTTTCTCGTCATCAAGGGATTTGAGTATCACTCGAAGTGGGTTGAACACCTGGTGCCCGGCTTCAACTTCCAGTATGATCAGCCGCAGTTCGCGCACCACGTTCAGATTCTCTTCTTTCTGTACTTCGCCATGACGGGCATGCACGCGCTTCACATGGTTGTGGGGCTGGGGCTGTTGAGTTTCCTTCTCGTGCAGTCGATCCGAAAGGTATTCAACGCGAACTACTTCGCGCCGGTTGAAATGATTGGGCTGTACTGGCACTTCGTTGACGTCGTCTGGATATTTCTGTTCCCGCTGCTATATCTGATTGGACATCGACATTGAACACACACGAACAGAGCACACACGCACATATCCCTCAAGTAAAAACGCTGGTCGCAGTTTGGGCGGCGCTGATCGTATTGACCGGAACGACGGCCTGGGTGTCGTACTTTGATGTGGGTGAATGGAACATCGTGGTAGCGCTGCTGATTGCGGTAACCAAGGCATCCATGGTCGCGTGGGTCTTCATGGGTGTCCGCCATACCACGAATCTGACGCGGCTCTTTTGCGTGGCGGGACTGGTATGGTTGAGTATCCTGATTCTGATTACGGCTAGCGATTACACGACTCGCAATTGGATTTACCAGGCGCAGCCGTGGTCGCATAGTAAAGGGGTCGGGGGGAATCATTAGTGGCCGGCGGGTCGCGCCGAATCGCGCGGCGGCCAGCCGTGCCAAATGTGCGTTAGGTTGTGCCAGCGCTGTTCCTTGGCTTCAGGCGCGGCGATTTCCTTGAACCACAGCCGGAAGAAAATTGCGATACGGTCGTTGTCTGAAAGGTTGGGCGCGGCTGAATGCGCCAGTTCATAGTGACAGAGAACAAGGTCTCCGGGCTTTGCGAGTAACTGCATAGGTTCTCCGAGAGGAATGGAAGGCATTCCTTCGTCAAGCGCAGCTTTGCCCCGCTCGCGAAAATGCTTTTCAAGGATGAAGTGTGAGCCGGGCCAGACGGTAAAGTTGCCGGCGAAAGCTGTCTTCACTTCGGTGAGGAAGATGCCAACAAGGGCGGTAAAGTTCTGGATCTCTGTTCCTTTCAAGCCATTGTGCGGAGTGGGTATGCCGTCGATGTGAGGTGCAGGCTCGTAGCGCTGGTCGGAGTTGTGCGCTTTACGGATGGCGATTTGACCATGGTCGTGTTGAAAGCGGTTTTTGCCGAGTGCCTCGTTGACGACGGATTGAACAGGATCGCTATTGAACAGATTTAGAATTGCTGGCGAACCTCGCAGGCCGGGACACCAGGACTGGTTGTTGTATTCGATCAATCTTGCGGCGTCATAGTTCTGGTCCACATCGCGTAAGATTCGTTCGCGCGCCGCTTCGACAAGCCGCTGCGGCACGAGTTGAGGGAAGTGAACGTAACCGTCGCGGATGAATTGATCGATCCACAAGTCGATCGTTGGTACCATCAATTGAAATGTAGCAATTGGGGACATATGTTGTGACTGTTCGGCTATGCACGAAATTCTCTCGACATTGGCCCCCGGATCGTGTGTGCTCGATCTCGGCAGCGGCTCCGGAAGCTTCAACGCGGAAAAATATGCTCTGACCGTTACGGGAGCGGATCTTGAGGCGCCGCCTAAGAGATACGCCAATTTCGTGATTTGCCGCGCTTCGCAGCTCCCTTTCAGGAGCCGGTCTTTTCAAGCCCTCGTTTTGAACCACAGCCTGGAACATTTTGACAATTTAGCCGAGAGCGTACACGAGATTGCTCGTGTTTTGGCAGAGCGTGGATTTTTATACATTGCGGTACCTGATGCTTCAACATTTACCGATCGAGTCTATCGGTGGCTGGCGCGCGGCGGTGGTCATGTGAATCAGTTTTGCGATGCTTCGAATATTTCGCGCATGGTCGCGGCGAGCACTGGCCTGAAGCATGCGGGAACGCGCGTGCTGTGCACTTCGCTTTCATTTCTCAATCGACGCAACGCCGTCTCGAGGCCGCCGGGCAAGCTCTTGCTCTTCTGCAATGGTCACGAAGGGTTCCTTCGCGTGTTGACTTTTGTCCTTCGATTGCTCGACCGCCGGTTTCGTTGGCGTACAAGCATGTACGGCTGGGCTTTTTACTTCGGCGATCTCGATGCGCTGGATCTCACGGCTTGGTCAAATGTTTGCGTAAGGTGCGGTTCGGGGCATCCGTCGTCGAGCCTGAAGAACAGCGGAAGAATGATTGGTCGAAGATTTTTGCCGGATGTTTATTTTTGTCCGCAGTGTAACGCTCGGAATTTTTTTACGGAGGATGAGTATTTTGGGTATTTGCACTAGCGGACTGAAGTCCGCCGCAGGCTGAAGCCCACGCTCCGGCCGGTCGCTGATGCTTCCGAGGTTCGGAGTCGGCTAGCTGAAGTACTCGAGGGATCGAGGGTTTTCGATGGTTGAGATGTCGCCGGGGTCTTGGCCGAGAAACTTTCGCCGGATGGCGCGGCGGACGATTTTTCCGCTCTGTGTCTTGGGGAGCTCGGGGACGGCTCGGATGGAGGCGGGTTTGAAGGTGGGGCCCAGGGATTTGATTAGATGTTGGCAGAGTTCGCTGGACAGTTGAGCGGAAGATTCGCGACCTGGCTTCAGGACGCAAAATACGGCGAGCGCTTCGCCGGTTAGTTCATCGGGGATGCCGATGGCGGCGGCTTCTGCGACGGCCGGATGTTCGATCAGAGCCTCTTCGACTTCAGCGGGGCCAACCTTGCGGCCCGCGACATTTAGCGATTCATCGGCTCGGCCGTGGAGAAACCAGCAGCCGTCCTCGTCGACGCTCGCCCAATCGCCATGATTCCACCATCCTTTCCATGGCGACCAATAGCATTCGAGATAACGTTCGCGATCGTTCCATAGACCTTTAGTCATGGAAGGAGCTGGTTTTGTGCAGACGAGGTAGCCGTGTTTGCCGCGAATCGGCAGTCCGGCTTCATCGACAACTTCAGCCGCCATGCCGGGCGAGGGACCACCGAGCGTGCATGGTTTCAGAGGCTGGATGGGTAACACGAGAAGAAAGCAGCCTACGATTTCGGTTCCACCGGAGATGTTGATGATGGGACAGCGGCTCCGGCCGACGTTCTCGAAAAACCAGCGGTACGAGGTTTCATCCCATGGCTCGCCTGTCGACCCGAGCAGCCGCAACGATGAGAGATTGCCGCGGTCCGGCTGACTGTGCCGCATGAGAATCCGTATGGCTGTTGGCGAAATGCCGAGCATTGTGATGCGATGACGCTCGACGATTTGCCAGAGGCGGTCGGGGGCAGGGAAGTCGGGCGCGCCGTCATAGAGAAATATTGTTCCACCGAAGTTGTGATTTCCGATGATCGCCCAGGGGCCCATCATCCAACCGATGTCGGTGAGCCAGAAGAAACGGTCGTCCGGTTGATGATCGAAAGCCAGGTAGATCTCTTTCGCTGTCTGAGCTAGGGTGCCTGCGTGAGTGTGGACCGCGCCCTTCGGCTTGCCGGTTGTTCCCGAAGTGTAGAGAAGGAGCGCGGTTGATTCGGCGTCGAGGGGAAGACAGTTGTAATTGATGGATTGCATATCAAGAAGATCGTGCCACCAACGATCTCGAGTGTTAGACCATGGGATTTCGGCGCCTCGATAGCGAAGTACAACAGTGAGCTTCACGCCTGGCGCGGATTCAAGAGCTTCGTCAATCTTCGTTTTGAGAGGGAGGAGCTTTCCGCGGCGCTCGAGATAATCGGCCGTGAACACGATTTTTGCGCCGGAGTCCGCGAGGCGGTCGGCGATTGCCTTGAGGCCGAATCCCGCGAAGATTGGCACGGCAACGAGGCCCGATTTGAAGCAGGCATAGAGAACTGTAACGATTTCGGGGCACATCGGCATGCATAACGCAACTCTGTCGCCTGCCTTGAGGCCAAGTTCGGCTAGCGCATTTGCCAAGCGATTCACCTGTGCTTCGAGTTCTTGAAACGAGATGCTGCCGGATGAGCCATTTTCGGCTTCCCATATCACCGCTGGATTCGTACGGGCGACGTGACGGTCGAGGCAATTGTGCGCGATGTTGATTTTGCCGCCGATGAACCACCTGGCCCATTCGGGCCCGTTAGAATCGTCCAGCACTCTGGTATACGGCTCGAACCAGTGCAAATTCAATTCGCGCACGGCGGCGTCCCAAAATTCCGCAAGATGTTCGGTCGAGTAACGCAGAAAGGCTTCGCGATCATCGAATCCGAGCCGCTGCATGAAGCGAAATACATTGGTGCGGGGGATGGCGGCGGGATCGGGTTCCCAAATCCACTTACTCGGTTGAGAAGCCATAGTTAAAAGTTAGCGTTTTGTCGCGGGCCGGTCCATGTCGAAGCGGTCGGTGGTGCGCGCGTAGGTAGGTCCGGCCATTCTTCCGATGGCGCGCAAGCGATCTGGATCGATTTTGTAGTCGTCGAATATTTCGTCGGACACATGAAAGCAGAGAACCTCGCCGATGACGAGGCTCCCTCCGAGAGGTTTCGTGCTGATTTCGACGACCTGAACAAGCCGGCACTCCATGTTGACCATTGATTCTGCGACTCGCGGGGGTTTTACCAGGCGGCTCGCGATAGGAGTGAGACGCGATCGCTCGAATTCGTCGACTTCCGGCGGGAACTCGGCGGAGCAGACATTCATTTGAACGGCAAAAGATTCGGAGACAACGTTCACCACGAACTCCCGAGTTTCTTTGATATTTCCCAATGTATCTTTTGTGTTGCTATCCGATGCCCGCACCATGGGCGAGAAGCAAATGACGGGCGGATTGGCGCTAATGCCCGTGAAGAAACTGAATGGCGCGAGGTTGCGGACGCCTGTGGCGCTAAGGCTCGAGACGAAAGCGATCGGGCGCGGAACAATGGCTCCGACCATCAACTTGTAGACGTCGCGGGCATCGGCCCCAGCGGGTTCGATAATCAAGTTGTCAAGCCTCGAGCCAGCTCTTCCAGTATTCTTTCCACTCGACCTGTTCACCCGCGGGAAGAACTCTTAAGGGATTGAGACCGTCGAGCATCACGGCCGATTCATCGGTGCGTGTCTTTTTGCCCTGGTTCTTTAGCGCCTTGGGATGGGGGCCGTGATGAATGCCGCGCGGATGAAGCGTTGCCATGCCGGCTTTGATGTTGTCGCGGCTGAAGAAATCGCCGTCGTGATAGAAGATGAACTCGTCATAGTCGGTGTTGCGATGAAAGAACGGAACTTTCAGCGCGTCGGGCTCCTCTTCGAGCGGACGTGGAAGAAAGCTGCAAACGACGGCGCCCTCCGTAACGAAGGTAGTGTGGGCGCTGGGCGGGAGATGGGCGCGCGGGCTCATGATCGGGCGAATGTCGCGCATGTTCACCTTCCAGACAGTGAGGTCGCCCTTCCATCCGACGACATCGAGCGGATTGAAGGGATAGAACACTTTTGAATAAGCGTCATCGACTTTAATGCGGACTTCGTATTCAGCCTGGGCGTCCGCGGCGGGTTCAGGATCGGGCGTGGTAATAGCGGCAGGGTCGTAGAGGGCGTGCTGACCGATGAGTCCGCGCTCGGGCTGCTCGAACTCGGTCTTGGATTGGACGATCAGAAAGAAATTGTCACGGGTTTTGGGAACAATGCGGTGCGTGACGGCGCGAGGGATGACGATGTAATCACCCTTCTCGAAGCTGAGCGGGCCGAAATCAGTTTCGAGCGTGCCTTCTCCGCGATGAACAAATAGCAATTGATCGCCGTCGGCATTGCGGAAGTAGAACGGCATCGGGTCGGAGCGGCGCGAAACCTGTAGCTCGACATCGTTGTTGCCGAGGAATGGGGAGGGAGATCCACACGGGTCGGTTTGGTCGGAGGGCTGTAGCTCGTTCAGATCGAAGCAGTGGGGCCGGAGCTTGCCCTCGAATCGAATCCAGCCGGTGGGCGGATGGAGGTGATAGAGGTGGGCGGACTTGCCGTAGAATCCTTTGCGGCCGTGTTCTTCTTCGTAGGTTCCATCGGGTAGCCCGACGTGAGCCTGGCGGGTTGTCAAACCTTTTTTAAGCGGGTACATATTCGATTGCCACTGCCTCCTCTTTAATCGGCGCCGGCTGACCGCGATGTTAGATCACGCGGTTTCGCAGAGTGCCGATCCTCTCTATTTCCAAGTCGATCACATCGCCGCGGGCGATCCAGCGATCCAACTCGAGGCCGCAACCGCCGCCGACGGTGCCCGAACCGATCACGTCGCCTGGAACGATGAAGTCGCCTTCGGTAAGAAACTCAATCATCTGTTCAAACTTCCAGTGCATTCCGTTTGAGTTTCCGCGCGACCACGTCTGGCCGTTTACTCGCGCTTCCATTGCGAGGTTGTACGGATCGGGGATCTCGTCGAGCGTGACGAGCCATGGGCCGAAAGCGGTACACCAGTCTTTGCCTTTAGCGGGTCCCAGGCGGACTTTCATCTCTTTGCGCTGAATGTCGCGGGCGCTGAAATCGTTCATCACCGTGAATCCGGCGATGTGGCGGCGTGCGTCGCTTAGTGGAATGTCGCGGCCATGCGTTCCGATTACGGCCGCGAGTTCCAGCTCATAATCGAGCTTTTGCGTGAACGATGGCCATGGGACGTCGGCTCCCGTGCCGGCGATGTTGTGGTGCCCGCTCTTGTAATAGACCGGGATTTCGTACCATTCGGCCGGCATGGGTTCTCCGCGCTTCTCGAATCCGCGTTTCACGTGCGCTTCAAAGGCATAGAAATCGCGGACCGAACGGGGATTCGGCAGCGGCGCGAGGAGTTTCACCTGTTTCGGTGCGTAGAGTAGAGTCTGGCCATCTGGGCCTACGGTCTCGCCAGATTCGGAGAGGAATGTGAGGGCATGGCAGGCGGCTTCTATTGCCCGCTCTCCAGCATCTAGAAACTCAAGCATGGTTGGAGGCACGAGCGTTCGGGCCATGACGGCGGGCTGGGCATCGCCATCGGAGGCGAGCTTCGATTCCAACGCGAAGTTTAAGTCGGCAATGCCGCTCGACGTTATGGCGCCGAGACGTTGAAACCGGCCCACCTGCGTTTGGATTTCGAACGAACAGAGTTTCATTGCAATATTGCGGAGTGGGGCCGAATGGTTCAGTGGACGATTATAGATTGCCACGACGCGCCTGTTCGCGCTCAATGGCTTCAAACAATGCTTTGAAATTGCCCTTTCCGAAGCTTCGGCTTCCCTTCCGCTGGATGATTTCAAAGAACAGAGTAGGCCGGTCCTGAACGGGGCGCGTGAAGATCTGCAACATGTAACCCTCGTCGTCGCGATCAACGAGGATACCGAGTTCCTCGAGGCGCTCAATCGGCTCGGCGATCTTGCCAACCCTCGAAGTCAGTTCGCGGTAGTAAGTCGAAGGAATTGTTAGAAATTCAATGCCCTGGTTTTTAAGAGTGGAAACCGTTTCGATGATGTTGCGGCAGTGCAGCGCTATGTGTTGGACGCCCGGACCGCGGTAGGATTCGAGATATTCGTCGATTTGCGACTTACGCTTTCCCTGCGCCGGCTCATTGATTGGGAACTTAATGCGGTTGCCTCCGCCGGCCAGCACCTTCGACATGAGCGCCGAATATTCGGTGCTGATATCTCTGTCGTCGAAATGCTGGTAGAGATGAAAGCCCATTACGCTTTCGTAGAAACGAACCCATTCATTCATGCGGCCGAGTTCGACGTTGCCGACGATGTGATCGATGTGGGAAAGATCGGCGGGGCGGGCGATGAGATCGGGCGTTTCAAGCGGTGCGAAGCCGGGAAGAAACGTGCCGCGAAAATTGCGGCGCTCGACGAAGGTGTGAATCGTATCGCCGTAGGTGGCGATGGAGGAGAGCTTGACTTCGCCGGCTGAATCACGGATCGTTTCGGGGCGCCGGACCGATTTCGCGCCGCGCTCGGTGGTCTCGCGCCACGCTTTTTCGGCGTCGTCCACTTCAAGCGCGATGTCGGAAACACCGTCGCCATGACGCCGGATCAGTTCTGCTTCAGCGTCGTCCGGCGAAAGGGGAGTAGTGAGCACAAACCGGATATGACCTTGTTCGAGCAGGTACGAGGCGCGGTCGCGAGTTCCCGTCTCAGGGCCGCGATAGGCAACGAGGCGCATGCCGAAGGCGGAACGATAGAAATAGGCGGCCTGCTTGGCGTTGCCGACCCGGAACTCGATGTGATCGACAGCGCGGAGCGGTAAAAAGTCGGCTGCCACGTCAATAGGTTCATGCACGGCTTGGGGCATTGAAGTGTCTCCTTCGAAAAGGAAAGGATTTAGGCTTCGTTACTACGATTAGTGTACAACCGGCAGCACCACTTTGAGGAGGGTGTATGCGAAATACCGGATGCCTTGCCTTATTCTTGAAATTGAGGAAATGGCCGACTCGAGACGTGAAGAGCTTTCGGACGATCAGGTGCACCTGATTGTGAAGGCGCTTTCTGATCCTAGGCGCTACGAGATCATGAGGCAGTTGCGGGAATGCGGGCGAGCGCTCGCCTGCGAATCCGTACGCGGATGCATGCCGATTAGCGCGGCTACCCTCTCACATCACATGAAGGAACTTGAGATGGCGGGGCTGGTCGAAGTCCTGCGCGAAGGCAAGTTTGCGAGCTACCTGCTGCGGCGCGACGTTCTCGAGGCTTTCGTCCGGCGTTTACGAGCGGATTTGATGTAAACCGGCCGGGGCAGCGGAAAATTCTGTGGGGGCACGAATCATTTGGTTTAGGCGGGCATCATTTAGATAGTTTCAAAATCATCTAAATGACTGATAGGAGTACAGACCAGTGAGTAAGCTAAAGAACAAGGTAGCCGTGGTAACAGGCGCGTCGAAGGGTATTGGCGCAGGTATTGCCAAGGGGTTGGCGGCTGAGGGCGCATCCGTAGTGGTGAACTACGCCACGAGCAAAGAGGGTGCCGATCGCGTGGTTAAGGACATCGCGAGCAAGGGCGGCAACGCGATCGCAGTACAAGGCGATGTGGCGAAAGCGGCCGATGTGCAGCGGATTTTTGCTGAGACGAAGAAGGCGTTTCGACGTGTGGATGTGCTGGTGAATAACGCGGGCGTCTACGAGTTTTCGCCGATCGAGGAGATCACCGAAGAGCAGTTTAACCGGCAGTTCAACACCAATGTTTTAGGGCTTATTTTGGCGACGCAAGAGGCGGTGAAGCACTTCGGCGCTGAGGGTGGAAGCGTGATCAACATCGGATCGGTGGCGAGCCGGCAGACGCCACCTACGACGGCAGTTTATTCAGCGACCAAGGGTGCCGTGGACGCAGTGACGCAGGTGCTTGCGAAAGAACTAGGGCCGAAGAAAATCAGGGTCAACTCCATCAATCCGGGACCTGTGGAAACGGAGGGCGTCCATGCGGCGGGCTTCATCGGAAGCGACTTCCAAAAGAGTCTCGAAGCGCAAACGCCGCTGGGGCGAATTGCGCAGCCGGAGGATATTGCTCCGATCGCGGTGTTTCTGGCGTCGGAGGATTCAGCGTGGCTGACTGGCGAGACGCTGCTGGCTTCGGGCGGATTGCGATAAGGCGCGTGAACAGCGGTATCTGCCGAAGGCAGCCTTTCAGCTAGCTATTCTCTCGCTTTCATCTTCATGGTACCTTTCGTCTGATCGAACGAGTTTCTCCCGTGCGCTCTGCTAAAGCAACTGCTCGACGGCCAGCGATGTCAGATCTTGAAGGAGAAGGTTGGGCTGCTCGTTTTGCAATTCGTCTAAGGAAGAAAGGCCGGTAGCGACGGCGATGGCCTGAATTCCGTTCGCATGGGCGGCGCGAATGTCGTTCGGATGGTCGCCTACCAGGGAGACTTTCGAGCTGTCCATGATGAGCCCGCCGCTCCTTGCGGTTTCAAGGGCTTCGGCGGCGAGCTTGGTCCTGGTGACGGCCTGTTCAGCGAATGCGCCAAGTTCGAAGTAAGTTCGCAAGCCGGCGAGTTCAAGCTTCTTCCAGCCGATCGTGCTGAGGTTACCACTGACAACGCCACAGGCCACGCCGGCTTCTCTCAGGCGGTCGAGCAAAGGCTCGACGCCCGGGCATATGCTCGACCGCAGGTCGGCGGGGCAGTTAGCAATGTAATGCCGCTGTGCTTCGCGAACCAGCGATGGAAGATTTTCATCGAAGGCTCCATCGCCGAGTTCAAGACGCTGAAGCATGATGCGAAAGAGCTCGCAGTCGAGCATCCCTTGCGTGGGTATGCCATCGAGCGAGGCTTCGCGTCGTATCACAATCCGGATCGCTTCAATGAGCGCAAGTTTGTGATGGGAGCCGGCGCGGCGGATAAGAGTGCCGTCGATATCGAACAGCACTAATGCACGTGCGGCCTGACGCCTCAGACGTTTGGTTTCTCCGCTTCGGAAGGCGGGGTGGGATTCGGCGTCTCGGCTGTACCTTGCTTGATCCCGTCCTTGAACGATTTGATGCCTTCTGCTAATCCCTTGCCGAGCTCGGGAAGTTTCTTCGGTCCGAAGATAAACAAGGCGACCGCGAGGATCATCAGCAGATGCTGGGGTCGCAGCAAATTCTCAATCATGGTGTAGGAAGCTCCTAGCGCTCTCTTTCTTTATTGTACGGGACGCCAAGCGGCGGGTTATGTTGCAAGTTGCCCCAGAGGCCAGACTTTCTTCTAATAGAGAGGTGAAGGTGGAGCTGTGAAGGGCGAAGCAGTGGCTGTAGCGGTAGGAGCAGGGCGGATCGAGTTGATTGTGGGTGACATTACAAAGATTGCGGTGGACGCGATTGTAAACGCGGCGAACTCTGCGCTTGCCGGCGGCGGGGGCGTGGATGGGGCGATTCACCGGGCTGGCGGCGAGAGCTTGATGGAGGAGCTGGACGCGATTCGGGCCCGAACAGGCGGCTGCCCGACGGGGAGTGCGGTTGTGACGGGAGCCGGACGTCTTCCGGCCAAGTACGTCTTTCACGCGGTGGGGCCCGTTTACCGGGATGGAAAGCACGGGGAACGGGAGTTGCTGCGGTCTTGTTATGTGACGTGTCTTGATCTGGCTAAAGAGAGATCGCTCGCGAGCATCAGCTTTCCATCCATCAGCACGGGCGTCTACGGGTACCCGGTTCGAGAGGCGGCTGCCATCGCGATTGGCTCCGTTCAAGAGTGGATGCGGGGCGATTCGGGGACAGTGAAAACTGTGAAACTGGTGCAGTTCAGCGAGCGCGATCACGAGGTTTACAAGAAGGCGCTCTCGGATACTGATGCCAATTAAATCGGCCGGAAGTTGATGTGGCATATAGCCGCTTTCGGCGCCACCCTCTACAATGAGAGGCAATGCAGGTTTTGGAAGCTGGGAGCCACAAGTATCTCTTGCTCGAGATCGACCCCGATTTCGTGGCGAACATCGCGCGGCAGGCTGGCTTCGAGTTCAAGATCGACGACGGGAAACGGGCTTTGTCGGTGGATCTGCTTGCCGCTGACCGCCAAGCCCCGTTGCTGTTGTTCGATGCGGCCGACCCGGGCAATCTTGGATGGTTTTCGCGGTGCCAATTTTATGTGGATGGCCGTACTGGGTCGGTATTGCAGACACCGCTAAGCGTGGCGAACCAAAAGGATCGGAGCGGGCGCCCGCTACCGCACGCAGTGCGAGTTCAGATTACAAAGGAGCTTCCGGGCAGCTTCCGAATGCCAGGGCGCCAACCGGTCAGCGAGCAGGTGATTTACGCCATTCTGTTCAATTTTCTGAATGCGCTTTTGAACACGGGCGTGGGGGTATGCGGGGGTCCTGGCGTGAAGCCGTTGGCGGGCCGGACTGAGCACGTGGGCCAGCGGAATTGATGCGGGGTGCGCAATCGCCCAAGAGAGCTATTCGGCTAGCGCGCTGATTTGAAATCCTAGCTTATGGCCTGAGGCCACAATTCTCCCTGTGAACTTGTTTTTGCCGTTCAGGAGCAAATCGAGATCTTTCGAGAGGGGATAATCGAAGGCGAGGACGTCGCCGGCTTCAAGGTTCATCAAGCGATCAAGCCGCAAGGCCGGGCCCGCTAACCGGGCCTCCATCTCCACCTGAGCGGGCTTAATTCGCTTTAGCACGCGGGCATGGTCCTCGTGGGTGGCCTCGCGCTTGCGGGCCCCGGTTTGGTGCCCTGTTTTTTCGCGAAACATCTTGATGAGCATGGAAGGGAATCCGAGATGCATGAGGCCTGAGGTTTCTCCGGCGCGGACTTCCATGCTGACGACCACGACCGCGTCATCTTGAGCCAGGATCTGAAGAAGTTGAGGCTCGGACACATGATTCTGGACGAAGAAGTCGATGGTAGTAATGCCTTGCCAGGCAATTCTGAGATCCTGAAGCACAATGCGGAACAGGCCGTCGAGGACGCCTCGCTCAATTTCCGTGATATCGCGTTCCACCTTGAGGGTGCTTTTCCCGCCTCCTCCGAGCAGCATTTCGAGGATGACAAACACGAGCGCGCGGTCGAGCTGGAGGATTGCGTTGTCTTCGTACGGGTGAGCGCCCAACGCGATCAGGCAGCTTGGCGTAGGCAGCGACCGGACGAAATCGGCAAACGATAGCTGTTCGACCGAAATGAAGTTGGCCTGAATGTGGCTTCTGAGGAACGCGGACAGGCTCGAGCCGACAGATCGGGCGAAATTTTCGTGGACGAGATGTATGGACTGAAGCTGGTCCTTGGCGATGCGCTCGGGGCGGCGAAAATCGTAAAGCTGCGCCTTCTTCGAGACGTTCTCCTCGGATTCGTGATCGCGGACATTCCGAAAAACGTTGTCGATCTCGGATTGAGAAAGTATACGATCGGCCATCGTTAGTTAATCGTTCGCCTCCGTTTGAAACATTAGAGCTAAAGCGGTAGACCTTCGGCCCCGATGAGAATCACAGAGCGAAGGAGGCCCGACGGACATTTATGTCATTAAACGTTCTGATTGTAGACGATTCAGCGGCGATACGGAAGATTTTGCAGCGTGTTTTACGGCAAACCGATATACAAATCGGAGAAATCCTTGAGGCTGGAGACGGAAAGGAAGCTTTGAAGGTTCTCGAAAATGCCCAGGTCGGACTCGTCCTATCCGATATCAACATGCCGAATATGGATGGACTGCAGTTGCTCAGCGAGCTGAAGGGGAAGGCTGAATGGAAGAAAGTCCCTATCGTCATGATCACGACGGAGGGCAGCCACAACAAGGTTTTGGAGGCTGTGAACCTTGGCGCGGCGGGATATGTTCGAAAGCCGTTTACAGCGGAACAAATCAAGGAGAAGCTCGTAGGGCTCGTCTAGAGCGGCCCGACGCAGCGGGAGCAACGAAATGAAAACGAAATTAGTCGGCCAATATGAAGATTTCGCTGAAGTCCTCGAGAACATGACTAAGCAGGTGTTCTCGACTATGCTCGGCATGGAAATCGAAGATAGCCTGATCGAACCGGATGACACTCCGGTCATTCCGGATGCTGGTATCGTGGCCATGGTTGGCATCGCTGGCGCGGTTAGTGGAAACGTCTGCATACGCATCAGCAACCAGCTTTCATGCCGGCTTGCCTCCGCGCTCCTGATGATGGAATGCGAAGAAGTGAATGCGGATGTTCTCGATGCGATTGCCGAGATCGCCAACATGATCGTGGGCGGATTGAAGACGGATCTCGAAAACCGGTTCGGAGCCATGGGTCTGAGCCTGCCAACTGTCATCTCCGCTGAGAAGTACATAGCCCGGCGTCCTCCCATGGGCGATCGTTTTACTCTCTCGTTCGGATGCGTGCATGACGGCATTCGTGAGCCGTTCATGATGCAGATGTGTCTGATCAAAGAAAAAAACAGCAACTCCTACCTGAAGGAATTGGCGGAGCTGCACAGCAAGCTGTCGTGAGCAGAAGGAATTTCCTCGGCCGCTCGGGTGGATATCCGTAAGAGACGAGCGGGCTAATTACGCCTCAGGTGTATTGAAGCGCGTACCTTGACGCCGCTATCAATCCTAAGACGCGAGAGGGGAAGTTCGTATGAAAAGAAGAAAAGGCCTCGGTGCCGGACTGATTATATTGGCTCTGGGGCTGAGCGGAACCATGGTGGCGCAAAGGCCGGTGGATAACGTCAACCCCGGCCACCACCCGAACCTGGCTGCGGCGCAGCGGCTGTCGAGCCAGGCCTTTCAACGAATACTCGATGCGCAGCGGGCCAATGAATTCGATATGGACGGCCACGCGCAGCGAGCCAAGGACCTGCTAGACCAGGTGAATCACGAGCTGGCCATAGCGGCGCACGCGGCGAATCGTAATCACCGATAATCCTGAAACGGAGCCGGAAGCGTTAGCGACCGGCCTTAGCGGTTCAACAGTTTCTGATCTTGCATCCAATCCTTGAGCCTATCTGGCCAGGTGGACACAGGGTGTGGAATGGGCCGCAACCCAAACCCGTGCCCGCCGACAGCGTAAATGTGCATTTCTGACGGCACGTTCTGTTTCTCGAGGTCGAGATACAGATTCACGGTGGTCACGACGTGCGAGCGGTCATCGTCGGCGCAGACCAGGAATGTTCGCGGCGCATCCTTGGGAACAGTGATGGTCCCGGGCCGAAAGCCTGGGTAAACAACTACCGCAAAATCGGGGCGTGAGCTGACGCGATCGATGGGATCTTTCGTGTCCGGGTTGCCGGCATCAAAACGGGTCTCGATTAATGCGGCCACTTCGCCTCCGGCGGAAAAGCCCATAAAGCCGATGCGATTTGGGTCAACGCTCCATTCCGAAGCGCGACTCCGGACGGTACGCACGGCTCGCGCTGCGTCGGGCAGGGCATCGCCGACTACGGTGTAATGAGAATCTTTTGCTCGCGCCAGCCGGTATTTCAGAACGAATGCGGCGACTCCGTTCGCGTTAAGCCAGTCGGCAACTTCCCAGCCTTCCTTATCGATTACGAGTTGTGAATGGCCTCCGCCGGGCGCGACAACGACGGCCGCTCCATTCGCCTTCTCCTTCGGCGGCAGAAATACATAGATCGACGGGTAGTGAACGACTGTAAATTTTTTGGGGAGTTTTGAACCCGACGAGATCTCGAATACTTCGGGAGCGGTGACTCCTTCCGAACCGGGAGCGCCATTCGGCCACAAGCGAATTTCTTCGCCCCGCTCGACAGCAAAGGCGGCAGTGGAGAGCAGGAGCCAACAGGCGAGTAGTTTGTGCGGCATAACGACGGGCCAGCTTATCACAGCGGCTCAGACGGCTGCCCACTGAGGTTACTTTACTTGTTCGACCCTCGCCGCCAGTTGCCCTTCGCTCAATCGCACCTCGACCGGATCGCCAGGCCGGGTTTCGTTGGAACGACGCAACACATGGCCGCCTGGCCCCAGCACGATCGCATAGCCGCGGGACAGGACCGCCAAGGGGCTGAGTTGGGTGAGGTGCGCCTGCAGCTCTTCGAACCCTCTTCGTGCGTTCCACATGCGAGATTGCGCGCACTGGAGCAAGCAGGATTCGGCGGCATGCAATCGCGAACGGGCGCGGGCGAAGCGGATTCTAAGGTCGAGCGAGCGTAGCTGAGAATAAAGGTTCGCGAGCTTTTTCGTCTGTGCCGCGAGAAGCCGCTGCGGTAACGAGCGCAGCCGGAAATCGAGATCGTCGAGCCGCTGCGCACGCGAGTTGATGGCTCGATGTATGGAAGTACGGGCGCGCTCGAAGCCCCGCTGCTCGAGGCGCCTCCCGCACATCAGAAGTTGATACCTGATGGCACGGGCCACGCGCTGCTCGATCGAGGCGATCTGCTCAAGCAGGCTGTCGCGCGTGCAGATAACCAGTTCGGCGGCTGCCGAAGGAGTAGGCGCTCGAACGTCCGCTACAAAGTCGGCGATGGTGAAGTCTGTCTCATGTCCGATGGCCGATATGACAGGGACGCGGCTTTGGCCTATGGCGCGTGCGACGGCTTCTTCGTTGAAGGTCCACAGATCTTCGATAGATCCGCCGCCACGAGCGACGAGCAGCACGTCGGCCCAGGGAACGGTGTTGAAGTATTCGAGGCCCGCGCACACCTGTTCGACCGACCCCTCACCTTGCACAAGCGCGGGAAACACGCGAATGTGCAAGCCGGGAAAGCGTCGTTCGAGCACATGCAGCATGTCGCGGACGACGGCTCCGGTTGGCGAAGTGACGATACCGATCCGGCGCGGTAGTTTCGGCAAGGTGCGCTTTCGTTCCGGTCGAAACAAGCCCTCGGCTTCGAGTTTGCGTTTGAGTTGCTCAAAGGCAAGCTGTAGGGCGCCTGCGCCTCTGGGCTCGAGTTGGTCGACAATGAGCTGATACTCGCCCCGCTGTTCATACACGTCAAGGCTTCCGCGCGCAAGGACCGCAAGTCCATCCTGGGGCCGGAATTTCAACCAGCGGGCGGTTCCCTTGAAAAGCACGCATCGGAGCTGGCCAGCCGAATCTTTCAGCGAGAAATAGAGATGGCCGCTCGAGGCGGTTTTGCATCCAGAGATTTCGCCCGTGACCCAGATGGTCCGGAAATCACGCGAAAACAAATTTCTAATTGCAGTATTCAGTTCACTGACGGCATAAATGTGCCGTTCCGGTTCGAAGGAAAGGCTCAATTGCGGATTGGCTGGCTGCGCGGACAAAAGCACCTGATTTCTTTAGCGTACAAAAAGTTTCTATCGGGGAAAGCTTGCCGCTTTCGGATGGCATTCGCTATCCTAACGGGTTACCGCCAAAGGTTCCAGCGGGACGGCACAACTGCGCGTCCGCGTTTTACTTCAGGAAGGAATCAGAGCTTTAATGACGCAAAAGGAAGTCTTAGATTTCGTCGCAAAGAACGAGGTGAAGGAACTGGATCTTCGCTTCACCGATCTTCCGGGCCTCTCGCAGCACGTTTCTTATCCGATCGCCATGCTTGACGAGGACTCGTTCGAGGATGGTTTTGGCATGGACGGGTCGAGCATCCGCGGATGGGCAGCGATCAATGAAAGCGATATGCTCATCATTCCCGATCCTACGACTGCGTTCCTCGATCCGTTCACTGAGACGCGGACGCTGGTGATGGTGGGGGACATCGTCGATCCGATCACGAGGCAGCATTACGACCGGGATCCGCGCTGGATTGCCAAGAAAGCGGAGCTGTACTTGAAGAACACCGGAGCGGGCGACACTGCGTACTTCGGCGCGGAAGCCGAATTTTTCATTTTCGACAATATCCGGTTCGATCAGAATCAGCACAGCGGATTTTATTTCATTGACGCGGAGGAGGGGCGCTGGAACTCGGGGCGCAAAGAAAACAATTTAGGGTACCGGCCGCGTTATAAGGAAGGTTATTTTCCAGTTCCACCCACCGATCATTATCAGGATTTGCGCAGCGAAATGGTG
>JBAUZG010000242.1:0-3099 GCA_049585195.1 Bryobacteraceae bacterium
CGAGGCGCGGGCCTTCCGTGGGATTTTTCAAGGCGATGGTTGGAACTCCGAAGGCGCGGTATTGATACTGTCCGTCGGCGTTTCGTTCGCTCCAACCAGATTCCGAAATGCCCCAGGGAACGCGGAACTGGGCGGCATATTTCTCCTGCAGGCGAACCGCGGCGCGGGCGCTGCGATCGAGCAGAGTGCCCGAATAGAGCTTCATCCATAGCGCGGGCATGAGATATTCAAACATCGTTCCGGTCCAGGACGCGAGCATCGCGGAATTCACATCCTAGGTCATTCACAACGGGCATTTCCAACCAATTACCGAGTGGGGATTAGCTGTCGGGTTAATCTGTAGGGAAAAGCGTTCCTACAAAGCAAGCCAACCGCCTTACCATGAAGGCGGCAGGGAAGATGCGCAGATGGCCCAAGAAACCGATGAAACCGTGGCGTGACGATCCGGATGCATTTCTGTTCCCGGACATGACCGAAAATCCCTGGTCAACGGCGCGGCGCAGAAGAGCTGATTCGAGGGGCACAGCAAGGCCGCCAACCGGTTTGACGACTCTCGAATTGTGTGCCGGGGCAGGTGGTCAGGCTCTGGGATTCGACCAGGCGGGTATAGAGCATGTGGGCTTGATCGAAGTAGACAAGAGCGCTTGCGCTACGCTGCGGTTGAATCGGCCCCACTGGAACGTGATTGAGCGAGACCTGAATCAATTCGATGGTGCTTGTTTCAAAGGAGTAGATATTATCTCCGGGGGTCTGCCCTGTCCACCTTTCTCGATTGCGGGCAAACAGCTCGGGAAGCAAGACGAGCGCAATCTGTTTCCAGCGATGATTCGTCTTGTGGACCAAATCCGGCCGCGAGCCGTAATGATTGAGAACGTTCGCGGCATTTTGGAAGCGGTCTTTCACGACTACCGGCAGTACATAGCAACTGAATTGAAGAAGTTCGGATACCAGACAGGATGGAAGCTTTTAAGCGCTTCGGATTTCGGTGTTTGTCAGTTGCGCCCAAGGGTTATCTTTGTAGCCTTGCGGAGCGAATATTCCGAACATTTTCTGTGGCCTCAAGGCTCTGCAGATGCGCCGAGAACTGTAGGCGAGGTCTTGTACGATCTCATGAAGGCCGGCGGGTGGATTGGCGCGAACGGATGGAGAGACCAAGCTAATGAGATTGCGCCGACCATTGTTGGGGGATCGCACAAACACGGTGGCCCTGACCTGGGACCGACCAGGGCGAGGCGGGCTTGGGCTACATTAGGCGTGGACGGTCTCGGCATTGCTGATGATCCGCCGGCACATGAGTTTGTTGGTATGCCCAAATTGACGATCCGGATGGTAGCACGGATTCAGGGGTTCCCGGACGATTGGCAGTTCTTTGGAAAGAAGACGGCCGCCTACAGGCAGGTAGGAAATGCATTTCCGCCGCCGGTTGCCAGAGCCGTGGCGGAGAGCCTAAGGACCTGCCTCTTAGCTTCACAGCTGGCGAGGGTTGTCGGATGATCGGGATTGCCCTGTTCCAGGCGGCAAGAAAAAGTTATTATGCTGCTCTTCTTAAGGGCGGAGTCTTGTGCATGGCCGCGCGGAAGCGGCCGAAACAGGGTCTTCCTGACGAATTCCCATCCAATGCGGATGGCGACAGCGCCACGAGTATCGCCATTGCACAAGGGATTTTCGATCAGATCCAATCGAAGGCAAGACTTGGCAGCCGATTGGCCGGACAGATTTCAGGCGGAAAATTTGAGCAGATAACGCGATCCTTCGTAGAGAAAACCTTCTCGAGTTTGAAAACTCTCCGCCCAGGCAAGTGGGACTTCAATCCCGAGAAGAGAGCTATCTTCAGATTCGAGCAGTACTACCATCTGGCTGAACTATCGCAGGCCGCCAAGCGGAATCCTGAAATTGCGGTTTTGCTCGGCAGCGATTACGTGATTGCGCCGGATGTATTGGTTGTGCGTGAGCCCGAACCTGATGAGATCATTAATGCGGAACAAATGTTGGTCGATGAAACTGTGGCACTGCGCTCCGGAATCCGCGAGCGAAACAACAAACTGCCGATTCTTCACGCGAGCATTTCATGCAAATGGACCCTGCGAAGCGACCGGGCGCAAAATGCCCGATCGGAGGCGCTGAATTTGATTCGCAACAGAAAGGGCAGAGCCCCGCATATCGCTGTTGTTACGGGCGAGCCGCTGCCTAGCCGTCTGGCTTCACTCGCGTTGGGGACGGGCGATATCGATTGCGTCTATCACTTCGCCTTGCCCGAACTGATTAGTAGCGTCGAGAGACTCGATCTTGACGATTCGATGCACTTGGTCAGAATCATGGTGGACGGAAAACGGCTCAAGGATATTGCGGACCTTCCGCTTGATTTGGCTGTGTGACGGATAAACTTACCCCAGAACGGCGGTCCGAAAACATGCGAAGTATCCGGGCGAAGGATACCTCGCCCGAAATGATCGTGCGCCGGCTGGTACATAGCATGGGCTACCGGTACAGGTTACATGTGGCTAAGCTGCCGGGCAAGCCCGATCTCGTTTTCTCGCGGTTGAAAAAGATCATAGAAGTGCGCGGGTGTTTTTGGCACCAGCACAAAGGGTGCATCGACTCCCACATACCAAAATCGAGAATTCGATATTGGCGCCCAAAACTGAAAAAGAACATCGAGCGGGACCGCGTGAATGAGGCGAGGCTTTATGCGGAAGGGTGGGAGGTGTTCACGCTGTGGGAATGTGAGTTGAAAGATCCGGCGCGCGTTAAGAAACGCGTGACAGGCTTCCTTCGTCAGTAATTCCTCCGCGCAATGGGTCTCGACGCATCAAGAAACCGCCGCTTTCCACCGTTGGACGTGAGCGAGCCTTGCCAGGTCCGGCCGTACCGACGGCAACGGCTTGGTGCGCAATGGCTTTTCTTGCAAAAGCAACGCCGTAGCCTGAACCCGGCGGTCGGCGTGGAACCAGCGCACAAAGGGGTCGTGGCCCAGCCAGTTTGCCAGCGCCAGCAGCGTCATCCCTTGATGGTGGGCCATCCACATTCGTACAATTTCAGGCTTTTGCCAGCGCGCCCAACGGCTCTTTTTGGCGCCGTAATCGGCCGCTTCGTAGAAGC
>JBAUZG010000243.1:0-30596 GCA_049585195.1 Bryobacteraceae bacterium
CAGAAGCACTAACAGCGTGCTAAGGAGAAGAATTTCGTAAGTCATCGAGCCGTCTCAAACTCCCTCTCGTTTTCATTCGCTGCCATATCGGTCTCCTGCGCGTCCGAGTAACGCGAAACAAAATCGACCACGCCCCTTCGGAACCGCTCCCAGGTGAAGCGCTCAGCTTTTCGGCGGGCCATCTCCTTCATTCCCTGCAACTCTGAACGATGCGAAAGCGCCCACTCGAGACGCTCGACCAGCGGATCAGCGCTTCCGGGTTCCACTACAAATCCATCGATGCCCTCGGTCACCAGATCCGGAGCGGCCGTTGCCGTGGTACTCAATACCGGAAGACCGCAGGCCAGCGATTCGAGCAGTACATGGGCAAATCCCTCCGCGACGGAAGGAAAAACAAACAGATCGGATGTCTGGTACGCTTCGACCAGCTCTGCCGGACTCACCGATGGACGAATCGTGACTTGGGAACGAAACGGCTCGAAAATTTTAAGATCGTCGAGCACACGCCCGCAAATAGTCAGCTCCACGTGCTTGCGAGGAAGTCTTCGCAGCATTTCGAGCAGATATTTCACTCCCTTGCGCTGATTGATACGGCCCACAAACAGCAGTTTTAAAGCGCCATCCATGGAGCGAGGCCGAGGCGCAGGCCGATATCGTTCGAGATTCACTCCGTAGGGCACAACCTGGATGCGCTCCGCCGGAATACCGTTCTCGATCAACGTCGATTTCGTGAAAGCGGAGGCGGCGAGCCACGCTCCAGCCATCCCGGGTTCCGCTACCAGACGCTCGAAATCAGCTTCGGGCACGGCAAGCTCCCACTCCTGCAAGAGCGAAAGCGCGCAGTCAGGATGTTTCTCGAGTTCCGCCCGCAAAATCTTCCTCATGCTGGCCGGATGAGGATGCAGTTGAAACAGCATTCCGGGCCGGCTGGATGCAAAATGAGTGAAAGCGCTGTGCCCGTAATAGCTGTAGCTCAGCAGCGCCGCGCCGCGAGTTGTTGCCAGCCGACCGGCTGTTTCGCCCAGCTTTCGGTCCGTCCATCGCGCCGTCGCTCGTTTCCAGGCGGCGGGAGCGCGCTTCGATTTATCGACTAGTAAGGTGATCAAACCCGCCATCGCGCACAATCTCACTGACCTTGCCGGGATCGCGGGCTCCGAGCGCGCGCGGAGCTGGCGCCGGAGCGGCTCCGGCAGTGCCTGTTCGACCCTCCGCGCCATTCCCGAACCGGCATGCCAGAACAGATCGGTCACCAAGCTGTCGAGCCGGCCGCTTTCGGCGAGCGCCCGTGCCACCTGATAGGCGTCCCGGGCCCCGCTGTGCACTACTACAACTTTTTGTGGCATGTGCTCTCTTTACACCAATTCCGAGAAATATCCGTACAACTTGCGAGCTGAGCTCTCCCACGTGAAAGCGCTTGCGCGCGCCATTCCAGCGCGCCGCAACCTGTCGCGCCTCTCAGCCTGGTCGAGCAACTCGGATATGGCTTCAATATGCTCATCGTCCGAATGCGGCGAAACTAGAGTGGCGGCATCGCCTGCGACTTCAGGCAGTGAAGAGCTGTTGCTCGCCACCACCGGCGCGCCGCAGGCCATCGCTTCGAGGACGGGCAATCCAAAGCCTTCGTACAACGAGGGAAACCACACGACTCGCGCAGCGTGATACAACGAGCACAGCGCTTCGTCGCTGACAAAGCCCGTGAGCAGGACCGAATCGCCCAGAGCCCGCGCCCGGTCCACATAAGGCGCGTCCGAATGGCTGGTAATCACCAGGCGCAAATCCGGATACCGCTCATGAAGCGCCGGCCAGGAACGGAGCACGAGATCGGCGTTCTTGCGGTGCGCCAGGCCGCGCGGCAACAAGATGAAGGGACGCGTACACAAGCCTTGCTCGCGAAGATAGTGTTGCCCTGCTTCGCTCACCGGCTCAAAAAAGCGAGGCGGTACCGCGTTGTGTACCACCCGCAAGCGCGAGCGGATGGAAGGAAAGAAATGTGCCAGCCGCTCCGCCGAGAATTCCGAGACCGTATGGAACAAGTTGGCCTTTCGCGATAGCGTGTGATAAAGCAGTTTCCACTTCAGCTTTTGTTTCCAGAAATTCGCGCCTGCGACGTGAGCTCCTTGCTCGAAAAATGCCGCGTCGTGCAGTGTCACCGCGAGCCTGGCCTTTCTTACCGGAACGTACGATTCCGCAGTGCAGAACACAACCTGAGCTTCCGGCCAGTAGCTTTCCGCGGCGGGCGATCCGAGAAAAAACCATTGGGCCTGCTGCTTCGACGTCTCGTTCGAGATGAAATGGTAACGGTAGGACGACCAAGGCTCGCCTACGAGTGGAACGATGCGCTGATGGTCGCCTGGATCGGCCAGGACTCGCATCTCGAGACCGGAATGGCCTTCCAGGTGCTCCACTAATTGCCGCGCCACACGACCCGCGCCGGTTGAGCCATGGATATTTCGTAAATGCACATAAGCCAGCAGATTCATCCCGTTTCTCCCTCTTCCCACCCCGATTCTCAAGCGCGCTTTTTGTAGGGCGAGGCCTGGCTCGCCCGTAATTCGCGCTTGCTCCGTTGAAAGAACGCCTTTAGGCGCTCTTCTGCTCTTGATACTGGTGGTAGCTCTTGTAGTAATTCAGATTCAGATCGTGAGACGGATCGAAATCGTTTAGCACCGTTCCCACGATTGGAGTCGAGTCCGCCTCGAAGATCTGCTGCGCGTTTGCAGCAGCATCGAGCGTGGTCGCGCCGGCGCGCACCACCAGCACTACTCCGTCGGCATAGCGCGCGAGAACGCGTGCGTCCGTCAGATGCAGCATCGGCGGGCTGTCCATGAGAATGGCCGAGAACTCCCGGTTGAGCCGCTCCATGAGCGGCGCCAGGTGCGGAGAAAATAGAGCGCTGGCCGGATCGTCTACCGGAGATCCGGCTGGAACTACGTAGAGGCCGGGAACCGTGGTTGCTCGCACGATCCGTTCCAGAGGACAGGTAATCGGGTCGACATCGCCCAGGAGTACATTACTCAGTCCCGTGCTGTTATCGACGTGAAAGACTTTATGCAAGCGCGGCCGCCGCAGATCGCCATCGATCAACACCACCGACCGTTTGGTCTGAGCGAGCGCGATGCCGAGATTGCTGAGCAGCGTCGTTTTCCCCTCGCTCACGGAGGGGCTCGTCACAACCAGCTTCATCTTTTCGCCCGGGTTGTTGCCCGAGAACAACAGCGAACTCATCACGCCGCGATAGCTTTCAGCCATCAGCGAGCCCTTGTTAAGCCAAGTCACCAGTTCCAGTCCCGAGAGGCCTGCGCTGCCTGCGGGTCCGAGCAGTTTCAGTCCCGCTTCCGATTTCACCGGTGCGGCCAGTTTCTTGACGTTAACGAGGGGCAGACGCTCGACGCTCGCCGCCGGAATCACGCCCAGTTCGCGCACCCGTAACTGCAAAGTGGCCTCGCCAGGCATCTGCAAACGCCGATCCGTCCTGTCGCGGAAGAAGGCCATGAACACGCCGCCGAGACAGCCCACAAACAGGCCCATCGCTGCGGCGATGGCGCGTTGGGGCGAGACAGGGGCCTGCGGTTCGCTGGCCGTATCGACTATGCGTACCGGGCTCGATCGCAGCGCCGAGACAAATCCAGCCTCTTTCACACGCTGTAGAAGCGTTTCATAGAGCTGCCGTCCCGATTCCACTTCATGCTGCAGCATGTTGTACTGCGTCTGCTTAGGCGCAAGCGAAGAAACCATGCGGGCCTGGCCGCCGTAGGCCGAGGCAAGCATCACTTCCCGGTGTTTGGCCGCGGCGAAATCGTTCTTGATTCGCGAGACGATGTCTTGACGTTCTTTCACGATGGTCGCCTCGAGCTCGTGTATCTGGGCCGCGATTCGCTGGACTTTCGGATAATCGCTCGTGAAAGAGGTCGAAATATCGGCGTACTGCTGCTTCAGATCCGCAAGTTTCACCTGGTAGTCGTGAAGCGTTGCGCTATCGAGGACCGGCGGCAAAGAATCGAGCGTTGCGGAGGCGACCAGTTCATACTGCGCTTGCTTTACAATCCGGTCGGCCTGCGCCTGGGATAGTTCCGCTTGCAATTGGCGCAGTTTCTCCTGGGCTATCCCCTCCTTATCGCCGCTTGCAAGCAGCGTAGTCTCCTGCGCATAGGATTGCAGCAGCCGCTCCTTGCTTTCGAGATTCTTCCTTACGTCCTGCAATTGCTGCGACAGATACTCTCCGGTCTTCTGGGCGGTTTCGGAACGTACTTCGAGATCGTTTTTGATGAATTCGTTCGCGAGCGTATTGCAGAACCTGGCCGAAAGGGACGCGCTCGTGCTCTCGCACGTGATCTCGACAAGCCGTGTCATTCCCATCGGCTTCACCTTGACGCTTTTAGCCACATCCCGAACCATTTCGTCCATCGACCTTGGCTCCGGTCCGCCCAATCCCAGGCCCCGGCGCCAGATGGAAATTAGGTCCTGAGGCATTTCCGGCACGGGCGCCTGCCGCTTCACCGTATTGATGGCGCGCGTGATCATCGATTCGCTTTCGAGCAGCTTGATCTGGGTCTGGAGGAACGATTCGGCGGTTTCCTCGCCGGGCGTGGCCCGTTGATTGACTGCCTGCATGTTCATGAAATTTTCGTTGAGCACCTGCACATCGAGCGATGTGTGCGCCCGATAGAGTGGCTCCTTCGGAAGAGTTACTAACAGTCCGACCACCGCTCCCAGAACCGCCGTCGGCAGAATGAGCCATCGCCGCCGGACCAGCATCCGAAAATACTCGACCGCCAGGCTAGGTTCCTCCTGGCTCGACGCACGCGGTTGCTCAACTGAGATAGTGGGTCCCGGTGGCAACGCGGCATCGGGACGCATAGTTTTCGACACCTTTGTCATTTCAAGTTCTTGCATGGTTTGTTTTTGCCTCACTACCTTCCGAAAATCGCTATACCTGTGCCGATGTTGACCGCCGTTTCAACTGTGCGAATGCCAAAGCTGCGGGCCGCGTTATTCGGGATAAACAGAATGTCATCGGCCCTGAGGGTCACATCCGGCGCCTGGTTAGAAAGAATCTTCTTCACATCGACCGGGATTTCAGTCCGCTCCGCGCCGGGCTCGGATTTTCTCAAGATCCTGGCCTTCTGTCCTGCGGCGGTGCTATCCATTCCTTCGGCCAGCGAGAGAGCTTGCAAAACCGTCATCTGTTCCTTGGCGCGAAGCATAAAGCCGCCTGCTTTCTTTACGTTGCCGATGACATACACCAGATCCGCCTTGGGCACTGCCACTACATCGTTTGGCAGCATGAAGACATTCAGCGCCGGATCCTTTCCCGCCATCAGCGAGGTCAGATCGACCTCGACCGAGCGATACTTTCCGGTGAGATCGAGCCGGGCGCCCGGCAGATCCAGCGGCCCGGCAGACACTTCGCGGGTTATCTGCACTGTCGAGCCGGCGTCGGGACGAAGGCCCCCTGCCATCGAAATCAATTCCAACAGGTGTTTCGGCCCGGAAAGCTGATACACGCCCGGAGTATTGACCTCGCCCAGCACCGACACCGGGGAACTGTGATACTCAGCGACATGAACCGAAACTTTCGGATCGCGCACGAATTTCTTCAGGCGCTCCGTCATTGCCGCTTCGAGTTCCGGGGCCGTCCTGCCCGCCGCCTCGATTCGCCCGATGAGCGGGAGGTCGATATATCCGTTCTTGTCGATTCGCACCGGTCGGTCCGGGAGTTCGTTAACGTCCAGAACCTGGACCGTTAATGTGTCTTCGGGGCCGAGTCGGTACGCCTCCTGCGCGCAAACCGAAGTTGCCGCGATGGCCGCCAAGAAAAATACAGAGAGAAGTGATTTGGAAAGTTTGGATTGAACGCCTATAGCCACAGTGCACACAGGCCGCCGTCGACCCCGCGCGAGAGGAGAGAATCCGGGAAACCGGATCGTATTCATCCCCGCGTCAGACCGACTTAAGCCATTGCCTCCATTAGAAAAACTTGCCCTGCACCCACCCGGGATGCTTGGCCTTCTATCTGAAACGCCCAACACGAACGTCTGTGCGCCAGATTAGGGGCCTTGATAAAACCGAGAATTACTTACTTAATCGGCAGCATTCAGCGACAGATGAAATAAAACTTTCCGCTGTTCGAGCTGAAACGGCTCCGAGAGACGAGCTATTTCGCTAAAATCTGCTGCCTGAGTCCCTTTCGTCTGAAATCATCCTAACGGAGCGGATCTCCCCGGGTAAACACACCGCTGGCCCAAACTAGGGGTAAGAAGGTTTTAGTACTGGTCGAGAGAGATCGCTCACTCGACACCCCTTGGCCCAACCAATAAATGCGGAATTCTCAAAAATTAAGCCGTATTTTGCCTTACTTGTTGCGCTCGATACTCCCACTGAAGTGCTCATTTGGTTCAGCGCTCTGGTACTTTACACTTAGAATGCCGATCGCTTAGGATGCAGAACCGAAGCGGAAAGGCGAGAGCCCATATGAAATGGAAATGGTCGATTCTCACCGTTCTCGCCGCGAGACTCACTCTGGCCGCGGAACCTTCCTGCCCCGTCACGATTGAGAAAGTCCGGCGCGACGCCGGCATCGGTGACAGAAACACTTATTGCTTCTCGCTTGAAGTTGTAAATCACTCGGCGAAGCAGATTTCAGAAGTCAACCTCAGCGCGGTTGCAATCGACTCGAAGCCATGGGAACATCCTCTTCACTACGACTATGTAGTTGCTCAAGTTGGCCCGGGGGAAACCAAAGCGGCCTACTTTAGCACGCACCGCTTGCTCGGTACGGACTACCACGGCGTAAAAGTTTGGGTACAAAGCATCGGGTTCCAGGACCGGACGACCTGGAAAGATAACGGAACACGCGCCTGCGGTTCGGAAGACGTGAAAAAGAAGTAGTCGTCAGCCACTAAGCTGTGTTGATTTAACTAACTCTCGTGAATACAGTACTTTAAGTGGCTGTAGTACGAGAAGTTGTAGCTGCGGGCTTAAGCCCACTTGAAGTGAGCGCTTGCAAAACAATCGTCGATTGGACCCCAGCCTTTCTTTGCAGCCCGCACGCCGAACTCGGTCGCGAGGAGCCTGTTTGTCTTTTTACTCTGCCTTCAATCAATCAACGCCTTAGGCGGCTTTGCGGCATTAACGCCAGGCGTGCTCGCGATGCTAGCGACAGGAAAATCTCTAGAACGGCAACGTCAAAAGAGAGCGAAGTGACCGCGAGCAGAGTGTCGTTGGGACCAATCTCGCGTTCATGCCCGATCGCCCGCAAACTCAGCAGCAAACCCGCGTGCACCCCAAATGTCGAGCGCAAGCTAATCTCCTGCTCTGTTTCCTACCGCTTACACCGGCATTGTGAATTCGCTCGACCGATTCGCAATCCCCTCGACTTCGCGCGACAACTCAAGTACGATCTCGCCCGCATTACCAAGACGCTCCTGGTTCGCTTGCCGGACGGGCCACCATACGCTCTTGTGACCGCTCCCGTGGGAAAGAGAGTTAATTTCTCGGCTCTTGCGCGTGAGCGGGGTGTGAAAAGACTCGAGATTGCCTCGCCCTCCGAAATTCAGTCCGTGACCGGCTATCCTGCCTATGGCGTCTCGCCTCTCGGAGTGGCGGAAACGAAAGTCTATCTCGATTCCACGCGTCTTCAGTTCGGCACTGTATTGATCGGCGCAGGGAAACCGGCGAAGAGATAGAGATAAAGCCCGACAATCTGTTGGCCATCAGCGGAGCCATTGCGCTCCCACTCTACGAATAAGTAAAGGTCGCCTCAGAAATTTCCGTAATTTTAACCTAAAAGTAGCGAATTTTATCGCACAAACATCGGCTTACTGCGAGAAACCTCGGTTTGGCCCCCACATTGATGAAGAAGGCAATTCTTCGAATCAACCGGCGATTTGTCCGCAAATAAAAATCTGTTTACCTGACTAGATTTTTCCCGAGATGACTTCTTTTTTCCAGATTCATGGGCGATGTTTGTGTCCTCTTATCGTTCTGATTTCGTTGACTGGTTCCGTCAGGGCTACTGATGTGCTTACGGCTCGCTACGATAACGCGCGAACCGGTCAGAATCTGTCGGAGACAACGCTCACGCGACAAAACGTGAACGTCCAGTCTTTTGGACTTCTCTATAACCTGCCCGTCGACGGCCGCGTCTACGCCCAAACCCTTTACAAATCTCAACTCAGCATTCCCGGCCAGGGCGTACACAATGTGTTATTCGTCGCCACCGAGCATGACAGCGTATATGCCTTCGATGCCGACGGCAACAATCCAGTGCAAGGCTACCTGTGGAAGGACTCATTTATAAATCCAGCCAATGGCATCACGACGGTCCTGCCAACCGATGTGGGGACCATCGATATCGTGCCCGAGATTGGAATCACCAGCACGCCGGTAATCGATGGCTCGACGAATACTTTATACGTGGTCGCCAAAACCAAGGAGACTTCCAGCACCGGAACAGTTTTTGTGCAGCGGCTTCACGCTCTCGATTTGACCAGCGGCGCGGAGAAAATGAATGGGCCCGTTGAAATCCAGGCATCGGTTCCGGGCACGGGCGCCGGCAGCGTGAATGGAATTGTTGATTTCAATCCGCTTCTCGAGAATCAACGCGCATCCCTTCTACTGCTGAATGGTGTCGTGTATATCCCCTGGGGCGCGCATGGCGATCAGGGCAACTATCACGGATGGGTAATCGGATATCAGGCGGAAAACGTGCAGCAACAGACCGGCGCCGTTAACACTACTCCGAATGGAATCGGCGCGGGTGTCTGGATGAGCGGAGGCGGCATCTCCGCCGACTCTGCTGGAAACATCTATGTAGCGGCTGGAAATGGAACCTACTCCAGCTCCAGCCAGAATTATGGCGAAAGCGCCTTGCGCCTCAGCACAGCATCGGGATTGTCCATTGCCGACTCGTTCACTCCCGACGATCAGGATCTACTCACCCAAGCAGACAACGATATGGGTGTGAGCGACGCGCTGATTCTTCCGGATCAGCCGGGCGCGGTTCCTCATTTGTTAATCACCGCCGACAAGAGCGGTAGTGTATATGTCATCGACCGCGATTCAATGGGAGGTTATAACGCCACCAGCAATGCAAACCTGCAAACACTCTATATCGGCTCGACAATACACAACAATATTTCGCTCTTCAACAATTCCGTTTATATAGGCGGAGACGGGAATTCGGTTGCGGCCTACGCTCTGATCAATGGCGTATTGTCCGGCAATCCCACATCGCAGACCGCAAACACGTTCGGGCAGAACGCGTCAAACGGAAGCGGCACCAGTCCCATCATTTCCGCGAACGGAACTTCGAATGCAATCGTGTGGGCTCTGAACAACTTCTCGAATGGCACAGGGCCAGGGATTCTCTACGCATACGACGCCACAAACTTGGCAACTTTGCTATATAGCAGCAATCAAGCGCCTAATAATCGCGATACGGCTGGCAATGCCGTTAAGTTTACTGCGCCCACCGTCGTAAATGGAAAGGTTTATGTGCCTGGCGTCAACACCGTATCGGTATACGGACTCTTAGGAACCGGAGCGACCCAGGCCACTGCCGATCCGACGTTCGATACGCCAACGAACACCATTTTCAGCACCGATCAGTCGGTGACGCTCTCCGATACAACGCCGAATGCAGTCATCTATTACACAACCGACGGAAGCGTTCCCACTTCGTCTTCATTAACTTACAACGGCCCGGTTCAGATAACGGGACCGACCACAATTAATGCGTTCGCGCAAGCGCCCGGATTCGCCGCAAGTCGGGCCGTCTCGGCGTTCTATTCCGTTCAATCCGCTTCCATTCCTCCCATTCCGGAATTTTCGAATGGCTTCAGCTCCACTGGATTGGCTCTAAACGGGACCGCCACGATGAATGGTAGCCGCCTGCGTTTGACAGATGGCGGCACATTCGAGGCCGGCAGCGCGTTCTACACCACTCCCGTAAATGTTCAATACTTTACAACGGAATTTCAGTTCCAGTTGTCGGCGGCCGCTGCGGATGGTTTTACATTTACGATCCAAGGCGATGGCCCCAACGCTATCGGATCGACCGGCGGCGGGCTGGGTTATGGCCCCGACCCTCTCTATCACATCAGTTACGGCGAGCGAAGTATCAGCAACAGCGTAGCGGTTAAATTCGATCTGTATAACGACGCCGGCGAAGGCCCCGACTCGACCGGGATTTATGAAAACGGCGCGGAGCCAACCATTCCGGCGGTTGACCTGCTAAGCCACGGCATCGATTTGCACAACGGCGACATTTACAACGTACGACTCGTTTATGACGGCACAGTTCTGACGTTGACAATCACCGATACGGCCAATCCGGCGGCAACTTTTTCGACGCCGTTCACGATTAATATCCCTGCGGCTGTGGGTGGCTCAACTGCTTATGTAGGTTTCACCGGTGGCAGTGGCGGATTGACGGCGATTCAGGAGATTCTGTCCTGGAGTTTCAACCCTGTTCCTGACTTTTCCTCCGGCTTCACCGGAGCGGGTTTCACGCTGAACAACGGAGCGGCTCTCTCTGGAACTCGGCTTCGTCTGACCGACGGCGGTGCCGAGGAAGCCCGCAGCGCCTACTACAGCACTCCGGTCGATGTTGAAAGCTTCACCGCCGACTTCCAGTTCCAGCTTTCGAACGCCATAGCCGACGGCTTCACGTTCGTTCTACAAAATCAGGGATTGCAAGCGACAGGCGCGGCAGGCGGCGGCCTCGGCTACGGCACGGATGTCGAAAACACCGGCAGCGGCATTTCTAACAGCGTGGCCCTCAAATTCGACCTCTGGAGCAATGCCGGCGAAGGACCCGACTCGACTGGAGTTTATCTGGATGGCGCGTCTCCGGAAATACCGGCGGTAAATTTAGTACCTTCTGGGATTAATCTGCACAGCGGCGATACCTTCTCGGCGCATGTGACGTACGACGGAGCTAACTTAGCTCTTCTACTTACCGACTTGCAGACGATGGCTACTTACACCGGCTCTTTCGCAGTGAACATACCGGTTTCAGTTGGCAGTAAATACGCCTACGTCGGCTTTACAGCAGGCACGGGCGCCCTGACCGCGATTCAAGACATCCTTTCGTTCTCCTATAGCAATCCGGCTCAGTAAACGCTACATCTTAGATCCTCCGAAACAGTGATCGCGGCTTCGGCCGCGATCACGAGCGGTAGCGACACGCAGCAGCCTCCGAGAGTTTGTTTACCTCCACGGCACTATCAATGCGAGCGTGGCCATCGTCGGCTCTAGGCGTACTGGTTGCAGATTACTCAGCTCACTTTCCAGACCGTCCGGCTACGCAAATGCAAATAGTAAATCAGGAGTCCTGGATGCGCATGGCTCGGCTTTTCTATAGGGGCCGATTTCTCTCGATGATTTCCATTCTCCTCGTTGGAGTGTCTGTTCAACCGGGCCCGTTGCGCTCCGCTGAATTATCGGGGACGCCGGTTGAAGCCACTGTGGCCGCTCAATCCATCCCGAATTCCGCCGGACTCGAAACAGCAATCGTCTTAAGCAACCAAGCTACGATTGAGCGCGGCCGGCGCCATTTCGAGCTTTCTGCCAGCCTTCTTGATAAAGCGTACTCCATTATCCAAGGTATCCAGAATAGTCAGAATCCATTGCCGCCGGTGGCTGGAGCCATACTTGTCAATGTGGGCCTTAGTAAGCAGACTCACGGTAAATATGAAGAAGCCAGGCAGCTATATGAACGTGCTTCAATCCTGATTGAGCAGTCGCCGGGCAAGCAGAGCGAAGATTATGCCAAACTCTTGAAGGATTGGGCTCTTCTCGACTTTGAGGCCGGTAAAACCGAAGAGGCGCTAAGCAAGGATCAAAAGGCAGTTGCAATCGAGAATAGTCTATCTTTTGTAAGCGGTGAAGATAGAGCTTTAACATTTAATAACTTGGGTCTAGCGCTTGAGGCAGCGGGACGGACTTCGGAAGCTGAATCGGCATTCCTTCAATCCATCACCCTACGGCGAAAAGAAACAACTCGGCCTAATGTAGAACTCGCGCAGACCCTCGACAATCTAGCGGCCTTGAAAAGGGGTTCCGGCCGGCTGGAAGAAGCGCGCGGCCACGAAATCGAAGCCCTGGCCATTGTCGAGAGTGGCGAAATGGAAGGAGATCCTATCGTCGCGACGTTTTGGAACAATCTCGGGATGATCGAATTCGCGCGAAATAAAATGCCGGAGGCCCGGAAGCAGTTCGACAAAGCGGCGGCTTTGTGGCTAAAAACGGTGGGGCCGGAACATCCAAGCCGAGCGGCAGCGCTTTCGAACATTGCCTCCATTGACAGCAAACAAGGACACCACAAAGCGGCACAGGGTTTATACGAACAAGCGTTGAAGATAAACGAATCGTGGTACGGCCCAAGTCATCCCGCCGTGGCGTCGAATCTCTGTAACATCGGAGCCGAGCTCTTTCACCAGAAGCATTTTGACGATTCACTCGGCCACTACAAACGTTGTGAACAAATATACAGAGAGTTTTCTGGAGAACGAAGTCTTCAAACCGCGCAGGTCCGCCACAATATGGCCGTTGTTTTCGTTGCGGCCAAGCGTGCTAGCGAGGCGCAAACATCGTTTCGCGATGCGATCCAATCACTCGAAGCCGCCGCAGGCCCCGATGCGCCGATGCTCTCGTCCTGGCTGCATGAATATGCAATGCTGTTGAAAACTGAGCAGCACTTCGCCGAAGCAGAAGAGGCTGAAGTCCGAGCTTTGGGTATCGAGGTTCGCAACACCATAAAAGCCAACCGGTCCACGACCGGTACCGGCTAACAGGTTGGCGCTGAGAGAAACGTGGCCTTGAAGGCGCTTGCAAGCATCGTTAGAAATTCGATCTAGGGGAGACGAGAAGCCATACCGTTCAATACGACCGTCACTTCGACATCGGTAACTGCAATTACTCCGCTTCCCATCATTTGTTGCAAGGCGGGAACAGCTTGAGCTGCCTTCTCCGGAGTTTCAATGACGGTGATTACGATTGGCTGATCGTGCGTAAGTAAATGCGGGCGGTGGAGTTGCGATGACTCTCCGAATCCTTCAAGCCCGCGAAAGACTGTCACGCCGGCTAAGTTGAGTTCCTGGCATCGAGCCACGATGGCCTGGTACAGCGGCCTGCCTTCGTATTCATCATGCTCGTTGACGTACAGTCGAACTAGTTTGCCCGCTTGGCTGTTCATTTTTTGTGGTTTCTCCTGTGGGGATCTCGTGCACAATCTGATGCAGTTCAACATCGGAAGTAACGATCACCCCGTCCTGCACCATGCTGGAAACAGCTTCGACCAGCTCGGTAACCCTCTCGGGTTTCTCGATAACGGAAATCATGATGGGCAGATCGTGCGAGAGATGATAGCGGCCGCCTTTATGCGGGTGCCGTTTCGCACCGTATCCGGCTATTCCCCGATAGACTGTGGCTCCGGAAAAGTCCATCATGCGGAGTTTTTTCACTATGGCCTCGTGTAGAGGTTCGTCCTTGTATCTGTCAGCCTCTCCCAGGTAAATTCGGACAAGCTTGGCGGCGGTCGTGACAATCTTGCGCGGCGCCTCGGATTCGGGCGCTTGGCGCCGTTTGTCTTTTGAAACGGCCTTAACAACCGTTACTTCCTGAGCTGTAATAAGACCGTCGGTCACCATGTCGTAGAGAGTGGGCAGGAGTTCCTCGACACGCCCCACTGTTTCGATAAATTCGATTCGGACGGATCGATGTTCAGCAGCATATTCGGAGCGCGGATTTTGGAGTTGCTCATGGCTGCCAAATCCCATATCTGCCCAAAACAGCGTCGCTCCCGCAACGTGTTTTGATCGCAGGAAGTTGAGGATCGTCGACCACAGCGGTTCAACATGGGCGCGCGTGTCTTGGTTCAGGTAAATCGTGACCTTTTGGGCAGCGCCTTTAGGGAGCATAATCAGGAATCTCCTTCCGTGGGGAAAAGGATTGTCTTCGGGGAATGCGCATCTCCGGTGGAACGGAGATAACGTGCGTCGAGGAGTCGGATAGGGGTCCTCGCTAGAGGACGCGAAAGAGTTTGCAAAGGCCGGATGGCGGAGGGACCCACGCTGCACACAGCTCGCCATATGCGACTTCGCTCATTGTAGGAGTCATTGGCCACTGAGCGGGGCGGGTAACGGCGAACTCCACCACCTCCCTTAGGTTACAACGATCCATGCAACGCGACCGCGAGGCTGCCAAGTATGGGTCTTTGGTGCCCTGCTCGGCCTTAATTAAAACTCATAGAAGACAAGTGGCTCCAAGTCGTCCCATTCACGCTTGTTGCAACACTTCCGTTTGAGTAAATGAGATGGAATTTTAAAAATGCTTACCGCTCGTGACTCCTTCGATGAGGGCCGATAACGGCACGACAGATAATATGGAGACACAATGCGGTGCGCTGCCCGCCGTGTCGGTGACCCAGATCTTTTGATTGGCTTCCACGCGCGAGAAATCTGTGTCTTTCCCGCCGGACTGATGGTATCCGTTCGTCCGGCCTCCAATCAGAACCCACTTGCCGTCATAATTCGCCGAAATAAACGAGTGAAAAGCTGGCGCCCCTGGAAATTCAGCGCTGGACCAAAGAACGAGGAGGTCTGAACAAATCGAGGCCGGCACAACACGGATTCAGATCCAAAGGCGGCCTTAAGGCCCGCCTAGGCTACGGCATCCGCTGCGCGAGATGCATTCGATTCAACGCGCATGAGCGGATGACCTCGCGATTGTCCGCCGTGAAGTGAAGACCCTTAGTAGCCAAACATCGAAACTCAAGCTGGCCCCAGCAGGCTTTCATTATTCCGGTGCGTGAATGCTCATTCGAGCCTAGCAGCACATGTCCGATCTCATGCGCCATGGCCGCGCCAAGGATCGTACCGGCGGTGGGCATAGATGCCGAGCTGACTGACAATTGCTCGATCCTGTCGTAGAAGACTGTTACGTGCGTACCCTGCCGCGCAAAAGGCAATGCATATCCGGTGGCGCCTCTACCCAGCCCCGCCGGGACGCCGCCGCGCACGAGTCTGACCACGACATACCCGCGGCTGTCAGGCACGGGCCGGCTCCCGGCTGTGGCGACGCTCATATCGCTCATATGGGCTTCAGCGCAATCGGATTCGCCGCTGTTCCAAGTTATGGTCAGCCCGGCTTCGGCGAGGATTTGCCCAGCTACTTCGGAGGCCCGGTCCAGAGTGCGTCCGGGTACATGCGCCAAGTTGTAGAGCCGGATCGTCAAACTCGGCTGAGAATCTGACGCCGCCGGACGCTGACCGAAAATCTGTGGGCTTCCGCTCGAAAGCATTCCCAACATCAACCCGACCCTCAACTGCCCATTCATGGCGTGCCCTCTCTCGGCATCGCCAAATGTGCGGCAAGTCAGGTAGCGTCTCCATGGGCTGCAAATGTTTTGAGCTTTGAAAAGAGTTGTCGATGTAAGTTGTTGCTATCGGGATAGTTAACGGAGGATCTGTCGCGCTAGCACCTCGTCTGCCGGCTCGCGAATGACGGCACAACACAGTCTTCGATTCCAAACAGCCCATAATTCGCGTATCATGAGCTATCCAATCGGAGGGAAGCCATGGCGGCCGCAGCGCCCCACCGGGCGTTTCAATTCGGCGCTTTTGAACTCGATCACCACACCGGAGAACTGCGAAAACGCGGTATAAGGATTAAACTTCAGGAGCAGCCCTTCCAGGTCCTTGCGCTTCTCGTCGAACGCGCCGGCGATGTTGTAGGCCGCGAAGAGATCCGCAGTAAGCTCTGGCCTGAGAACACGTTTGTCGATTTTGACAACGCCATCAGCAGCGCGGTTCGGAAATTGAGGGAAGCACTGGGCGACAGTTCCGAAAACCCGCGATTCATCGAAACCATCGCGCGGCGGGGCTATCGTTTTGTTGCGCCGGTTTCTAAAAACGATGAAAGGCTCCGCTTGCCCGTCGCGGAAACCAGCCCGTTATCTCAGCCGCGGACACGTAAGTGGTCTCGGCGGACTTGGTTGAGCATTTTGGGTTGCAGTCTTGCGGGAGCTGGCCTTATTGCTCTGCTTGTTACTGAAAGGATCAGGATGGTCGAGCCAGATCTGAGACCAACACCCCTGACGAGTTATCCAGGCTGGGAGGGAAGGCCTTCCTTTTCTCCGGACGGTTCGAGAATCGCGTTCTTCTGGGACGGTCCCGACCAGCAGCACCCTGCCGTATATATCAAGATGATGGACTCAGGAAACCCGGTGCGCCTGACCGACGGCCTGCATCCTGCCGGTAGTCCAGCGTGGTCGCCCGATGGCAGGACGATCGCATTCTACCGACGGCTCGACGTGGACCATGGGGCGATCATGACGATCCCGGCGTTGGGCGGACATGAGAAGGAATTCGCTCGAATTGAAAACCCCCTGCCGACATCCGACACCGACTTGGTTCCCACTTCACCCTATTTGTCATGGTCCGCCGACAGCAAAATATCTATTTACATTCGGCCGCAACAAAGCGGATCCGAGAACTTTTGCGATCGTTCGGCTATCCGAAACCGGCGAGCAGAGGCAGATGACATTTCCACCGCCGGGCACCGGGGACAGCGCAATCGCAGTATCCTATGACGGCAGCCGCTTGGCGTTTGTGCGAACAACCAACAATACGACGATCGATCTGTTTACATTACCGCTTTCGAAGGATTCGCTGCCGGCCGGCAAAGGCGAGAGAATCCTCTCGAATGTTTGGATCGAATGCCTGGCTTGGACTCCGAATAGCCGCGAGATCGTGTTCTCGGGATCGGTTCAGGGCAAGGAAGGCCTGTGGCGAGTTGGTATCCATGGCGAGCGGAAGTTACGTCAACTGCCTGGCATAGGACCCAGTGTTCCGCTTTCAAAAAAGGTGGGCTATTTCGGTCAGGGGGTAGATCTGGCGGTTTCACGTCAAGGTGGATACCTGGTTTATAGCCAGAACAATTCCGATTGGAATATCTGGCGCGTCGGACTGCGAGGCACGGACAAAGGAAAGGCTCAACCTCTGATTACCTCGACCAGAGATGACACGATGCAGGCATATTCGGCCGACGGACATAAGATTGCATTCGAATCGGATCGCTCGGGGACCGAAGAAATTTGGGTTTCGAATGACGACGGGTCAGATGCGACTCAGTTGACGAACTTCGATAGCGGTTGGTCCGGTAGTCCGTGCTTTTCACGGGATGGTCAGTTCATCGCCTTCGATCGGCAGGAAACGCGCAAATGGGCGATTTACGTGATGACGGCGCAAGGAGGGAAGCTGGCGCGTATAAGTTCAACCGTGGGAAACAACTTCAGGCCAAGCTGGTCTTCGGACGGCCGCTCGATCTATTTCCTCTCGGATCGAACCGGGCGCTCGGAAGTGTGGAGAGTGTCCTCAACGGGTGGGCGGGAGATGCAGATTACGAAGCACGGAGGTACCGCCTACGTCGAATCGCCGGAGGGCGGAACGATCTACTACCTCAGGGAAGAGGGCTCCAATAGTTCCCTTTGGAAATGCTCGACCGAAGGAACTCAAGAGAGCAAGGTCTTGGACTGTTTCATGTCGGCATTCACGATTGCAAAACATGGTGTTTATTTTCTATCCGGCCCCGGTTCTACATGGTCCCTTCGTTTCTTCGATTTCGCCACCCGGCGGACGACGACGGGTCTCTTTTCGCTGGCTGCCTGTCGAATCGACGGGCACCTCAGTGTTTCTCCGGATGAACGCTGGCTCTTGTATCAGCAACAAGACGGAACACTTAGCGACCTGATGTTGGTAAAGAATTTTCGTTAGCCAGGCCGCCTACCTCGCTTGTTCTGTTGTCCAGCGGACCAGTTCCGTCGCAATCCGCTCGGTTGTGCGTTCCGCCGCAAACTCCGCCGCCACCCGGATTGCGTTCTTAATCGCCTTTGCGTTCGATCGGCCGTGACAAATGATGCAAATGCCCTTTAGCCCCAGCAGCGGCGCTCCGCCATATTCCGTGTAATCAACCCGTTTCTTGAAATCCTGAAACGCTCCCTTGGCAAGAAGCGCTCCAACCTGTCGCCTCATCGTTTTTCTCATCGACTCGCGGAGCATTTCGCGGATCACTTCCACCAGTCCTTCGCTCACCTTCAGCGCGACATTGCCGACAAAACCGTCGCACACAATTACATCCACGGTTCCGGTATACACGTCGCGCCCTTCCACGTTGCCGATAAAGTTGAGATGCAGCGTCTTCAGCAGCTGCATAGCGTCATGCGTGAGCTGGTTGCCTTTGTGCTCCTCCTCGCCAATCGACAGAATGCCGACCCGCGGGCTTTCGGTGTGGAAGATGACGCGCGAATAGATTTCCCCCATTACCGCGAATTGCGCCATCATTTTCGCGTTGCAGTCGACATTGGCTCCCACGTCAATCATGACGGCCGGTTTTCCATTTAAAGTCGGGAAGGCCGACGCCAGCGCAGGTCGATCGACACCCGGCAGCATGCCCAGAACCATTTTGGTAGTTGCCATAATCGCGCCGGTGTTGCCTGCCGACACAACACCCTGCGCCAGATCCTCCCTTACCAGCCGTGCCGCAACGCGAATAGAACTGTCTTTCTTACTCCGGACGGCGCGTCCCGCGGAGTCTTCCATCGTGATCACTTCACTTGCGTGGTGGATTTCGATCGGAAGATTGTGCCAGCCCGGGTGACGATCCAGTTCCTTGGTCAGGACCTCCTTCCGGCCGACCAGTATCACTTTGATCCCCAGAGACTTCGCGGCCTGGATAGAGCCTTCTACCTCGGGTTTTGGACAGGCGTCTCCGCCCATTGCATCGACGGCAATCGTGGTCATCTACGGGATCTTCGCCAGGACTTGTATGGCCTAATCACCGGCACAGGCCGAAACTACTCTTCGACCTCGATCACTTCGCGGCCCTTGTATTTGCCGCAATGAGGGCAGGCGCGATGTGCGCGGATTTTCTCGTGACAATTCGGGCATTCCGCGAATTGAGGAACCTTCAACGCGTCGTGTGCGCGTCGGGTCGAGGTGCGGCGCTTGGAATGTCGCCGTTTAGGATTTGGCATAAATCGATTGTTTCTTCAATTTCCAGTGTTTAGATTCTCTAAATTAAGTTACTTATTCCAAGCTCCAGCTAGTGGCCGGGACTCAGTTCGGTACGCAAGGCCCGTAATTTGCTCCAGCGGTCGTCTACGGCTCCCATAGTGCAGCTGCAGTCTTGAAAGTTCCGGTTTTGGCCGCACTTCGGGCAGATTCCTCTGCAGGCATCGCTGCAAACCACCTGCATAGGCAGTGCCAGCAGCACTACCTCCCGCAGAATATCGTTCAGCTCCAGGCGGCCACCCTCGTAATAGGCTACCTCGCTCGCCTCTTCCTCGAGTTCGTCCTCGCCGGTCAACTCCAATTCATCAGCCGGATAATACAGGAGATCAAACGGCGTTTCGACGGGAAGAGACGCCGTTTCGAGGCATCGGTCGCACGGAGCCTCCATCCTGACGTCAAGATGCCCTTTCACCCGGATTTCACCCAGGCTGTTATTCAGCAGGTTCGCCACGCCCTTTGCGCGCAAACCCGAAACCTGCTTGATTTGCTTATCGAATTCGATTTCGCCCACCGGGAGCTCGACATCGAAGTGTACCGGCCGTAATTGAAGTTCTTGGAGACTCAGGAGCACAGTCACCCCCGCCGCAAACAAGGTATGTTTGTGATGCGTCAATCCCGGCTGAGCGGGTAAACCTAAAGTATAGCAAGGCTTGAAGATGTGCCACTTGTTTTTCAGCCGTCAACGCGCTCAGCAGGCGCTGCTCTCACCCTTTGTCGCGCGGCTTGATGGTTGACCGGATGTCCACAAACCTGCTCAGAATGTCGAACCAGAAGGGCGCGCCGAGCGTGGCGGCAAGAGCCGAAGCAAGAATGCCCGCAACCTTTAAAAACCAATAATACTTACCTTTAAGGTTTTCCTTCTCGCTCCACCCGATGGGAACACCGAGATTTCGCAACCGTGACAAATTGTCCTCAACCCGTGCCACCCGCTGTGCGATCGGGACCTCCCCGGCTTGCGGGTTTGAGGCAACCGCCGAGGGGTAAACGCTTCTGGCATATTCCTGAGCGGTTGCAACCAGCGAACTACGGACCGAAGGATCGGCCAGCAAGCGGTCCACGATATGGACCGTATCGATATTGAGAGTCGAAGCAATAGCGAGCGCGATCACAAACAATATGATTTGGGTGCGTCTCTTGTACCATCCAGCCACCCGGTCCATCGATGCGTTGAACCAGCTCTCAATCGCGGCACGCACTTTCTCCAGGTCGTTGGACGATGCATCGATCAAAACCGTCAGCCCCTTGCCCACCGCCGCAACAGGAAAATTAACCGCCGCCTGCCGGAGCGCCTCAACCACATCCGTACGAACGGGCTTCCCGCCTGAGCCAAACGTCGCAGCGGCTCCGCTTAGTTGCGTGCCGCTGGCCGGAAGAACGATGTCTAACACTGCCAATGCGAAATTCGCCGACGGAATGTACGATGGCAAATTTCTCTTTCCGTAAAACTTTCCTCCGACTATTCTCCCGAGCTTCAAATGCTTCGGATCGTACTCGCCATGAAACAACCCCGAGATCAGCGGATGGTTGTAAAGGAGCTGTGTGATCTCAGTCCCATCCGGATCGTTGAAGAGCTCCCGAATACCCCGCTCGAGCTGGCGCGACCGGTTCTTGACAAAGGTTTCGATCCCCTCGTTAACCGACGAGCAGAGCAAGCTCAGAACTACATACACGATGATGAGGCCGATAGCCACGTCGACCAAAGTGAATCCGCTCGGCATAGAGTTCCACTTTCCCCCACGGCCGTATTTCTCAGCGACAGCCGGCGTGCAGGGAAGCTAACATAAAATGCGTGTCTATGAAGTATATAGTCTTATTCCTGCTCGCCGCATTCCTGAGTCAGGCCGAGGTTTACACGTTAAGTCTTCCTCAAGCGCTCGAAATCGCATCGCGACAAAACCCCGACGTGGCGCTGGCGCGCCTGGATGAACAGCGTTCCAGAGAAAACGTAAGAGTGGTGCACGATCCCTTTGTGCCCAAGGTCATCGCCGGAAGCGGCGCGGCGTACACCTACGGCTATCCAAACACAATCAACGGCAATGCCCCGAGCATAGTGACGGTTCAAACCCAAATGGCCATCTACAACAAGCCGCGCAGTTATCTTGTGGCCGCAGCGCGCGAGAATGCCCGCGGCACTCAGATCGACGCCCAGCAGCGCGCTGACGAAGTGGCGTTTCAAATAGCGGGCCTGTTTCTAGATGTTCAAGACGCGAAGAAACGACGGGCGACCCTCGAATCACAGCTTCCCACGCTGCGCCAGGTATCCGATGTCATTCGCTCCCGCGTGTCTGAAGGATCTGAACTTCCCGTCGAAAACACCCGCGCGAAGGTGAATCTGAGCCAATCCGAACATGAATTGAATATCAGCAAAGCCACCGAAGACTACTCCGAGATGCTGCTCGCTGTTGCGCTCGGCTACTCTGCGAATGACAGGGTTATTCCCGTCGAACCCGGCCCATCCTTTCAACTGCCGCCAATAGGCTCCGAAGACGATTCGGTTGGAGTAGCCATCAGAAGAAGCAAAGAGCTGAAGAGGCTCGAGTCGGCGGTATTTGCGAAGCAGCTCGAAATCCGCTCGTATCGGGCCGCACGCCTCCCCCAAGTGGATTTAGTGGCGCAATACTCGCTCTTCGCAAAGTATGCGTATGACCAATATTTCCCGGGCTCGCGATTCCAATACAACAACGCCCAGATTGGCGCGGCATTCACCATTCCGCTGCTAGTAGGTTCGGCCTCAGGCGGCCAGTACGGGGAAGCACAGACCGAAATCGCCAAGCTGCGCATTCAGATCAACCAGGCCAGGAACCGAATTACCGAGGACACCAGGAAGAGCTATCAGGACATGCAGAGCGCCCAGGAAAGTCGCGACCTGGCACGCCAGCAACTGGACCTGGCTCACCAGGATTTATCGGTGCTTTTGTCGAGATACGCCGAAGGGCAGGCGCATCTCACCGATGTCGAGAAGGCGCGTGCCGCGGAAAACGAGCGGTGGCTAGCCCTCTACCAAACCGAAACCCAGTATGAACGTTCAAAGCTTGCTGTTTTGCGCCAACTTGGCGATCTGATGGCGTCGTTGCGAATTGCGGCGCCCGATGCCAGCGAAAAGCAGCAGCCATAGTCGGGTGCGAATACCATGGATGAACTGCCTCGCGCCAACGAAAGTATCGCGGGCCCGGCGCTTGCGTCCAGCAACGAAACGCCCGCCATTCAGATTCGCGACTTGCGCAAAGCGTACGGCAGCTTCGTGGCCGTGGATGGTCTCACGCTCTCAGTGCCCCAAGGCTGTTTCTTCGGGTTTCTAGGGCCAAACGGGGCAGGGAAGACTACTACCATTCGAATGCTTACCGGTCTCGCGATTCCCACGTCAGGGACCATCGAAGTGCTCGGATTACGAATGCCTGAGAGCGCCTTCGACATCCGTCGCCAGATCGGCATTGTTCCCGACGACAGTCTGCTGTTCGACCATCTCACAGGGCATGAGTACCTGCAGTTTGTCGGGCGCATGTATGGCCTCGCGCGCTCGGTCGCCCAGGACCGCGCGGCCGAACTGCTGAACTTGTTCGAGCTGGGCCAGGAAGAAAGCAAGCTCGCCGGCGAGTACTCGAAAGGCATGCGCAAACGCCTGGCCATGGGCGCCGCGCTCATACATCGGCCGCGCCTATTCCTGATGGACGAGCCTTTTGAGGGTGTCGACGTAGTCGGCGCGCGCCTGATGAAGAATATCCTGACCGAGCAGGTCCATCGCGGAGCCACCGTCTTTCTGACATCGCACGTTCTTGAAGTAGTGGAGCGTTTATGCGACCGCCTGGCCATCATCAATAAAGGCCGGATGGTGATCGATGGCGGCATGGCGGAGGTGCGCACTCAGGCTGAAGGCGGCTCGACCCATCTCGAAGATATCTTTGTGCGGCTAGTGGGAGCGGAGCGGCCGACCTCTGAAGTCCTCGATTGGCTGTGACTTAGAAACATCCCGGGCTGCCCGGGCAGTTATTAGAAACCACTCATGGCAGACCAGATTCGTGCGATTCTTTGGGCGCAGTTTAAAAGCCGTCGAAACACTTTCCCTCGCACCAGTCTCGGAACCGTACTCACCGGGCTGGTTTCGCTCATTTGGTACGGGAGCTTCACGGTAGTGGCATGGGCGCTCGCCGAGGGGGCGCCGCATGTTCTACTGCGGGACGTACATCGGTTCCTGCCTCTGTTGCTGCTCTGGATGTTTCTGTTCTGGCAAATCTTTCCACTGATGACACTCAGCACCGGATGGTCGATCGAACTAAAGAAGCTCCTTGTTTATCCGATTCGGGAAGAAACGCTGTTCACGGTCGAGGTGCTGCTTCGAGTCACAACCGCTCCGGAAATGATTATCGTACTTGCGGGCTTGATCGTCGGCCTGATGCGTCACCCGCAGCTTCCAGTCGCAGGGCCCGCGCTTCTGTTGTTCTACTTGCCGTTCAATTTGTTTTTGTCCCTCGGCACGCGTGAACTGATCCGCAGGTTGCTGAGCCGCGAGCGTCTCAAGACCCTTCTGCTGATTCTGTTCCTCGGTGTCTCGGTTCTGCCATCGCTTGTTTTCAATACCGCCTTAGGCGAGCGAGTAAGGCCGTTTCTGACCGGCGCGGCTAGCTTTCGGGGTACGCCGTGGAGGGAATTTGCGTCGCTCGCTCTCGGTGACAAATCACTACTCGCGCTGAGCATCAGTTGCGCCTGGATTGTGGCCGCATTCTTCTTTGCGCACGACGAATTTTCGCGAATGATGGCGCGCGATCCGGCAGGCTTTGAGCCGGTAAGCCCAGGCCTTACTACAAAGCGTACAGGGCTAGGATTGTCGAAATTCTTCTTCCGTCTGCCGTCCAGGATTTTTCGTGATCCCCTGGCAGCCCTAATAGAAAAAGAACTGCTTGTCCTCTCGCGATCGCCGCGATTCCGGCTGCTTTTCGGAATGGCTTGCGTGTTCAGCATCGTGGTGTTCTTTCCTCTGGCATTCGGGCGAACGGGCAGCACGTTCTTGCACGAGAACTATCTTCCGTCCATCAGCGCTTACGGGTTACTGATCCTTGGCGATAGCTTGCTTTGGAATACATTCGGCTTCGATCGCGGTGCCGCGCAACTATACTTCGTCGCGCCAGTCCAACTGGCAACCGTGTTGCGGGCGAAGAACATCGTAGCGGTTGCTGCGATTATCCTGATGACGATCATCATTTCCGCTGCCGGCTCCTTATTCCGAACCGGCCCGCATTTAGAAAGCGTTGCGGCTTCGTTCCTGCTCACGTTTGTACTCACTGTTTTTTTCCTGGCCTTCGGCAATATCATGTCGGTCCTGATTCCGCGTCCGGTTGATCCCAATCAGGCAACGAAAACTCAGGGTAGTGCGAAAGCGTCCGCATTCGCCCTACTGTGCGCGTTGATGCCGGTTTTTCCGGTAGGGCTCGCGTTTGTGGCCCGCTGGGCTTTCGACGCGGATTGGCCGTTTTTCCTAGTGCTTGCGTGCGAGTTTATGGCTGGACTCGCGCTCTACTTCGTTGCCACCGAAACCGCTCTCGAGCGGGCCGAAAGCCACAAAGAACAGATCCTCCAACTGCTATCGAGGGATAGCGGCCCTATCGGGTCGTAAGAATGTCATCGGACTCTACAGCAATTCGAGCAGTAAGCCGATAGTGAGTATGGAATTGAGTAGCCTTTCAGGCTGGAAGGAAGAGTGCTAGATGGGCCTGCGGCCCACCAAAAGCGATGTAGACGCCAGCATAGGGAAGCGTGTGCGGCCGAACTGTGGAGCGGGCCTCCTGGCCTGCCACGCCGTCATTCGTGGCGGCGTTTTCACTGCCCTGCTGTCCGTCCTGCCTTTGGCGCAAGCTCAGCCGAATAACCTGCCCACCCTGATAACCGCGCGCGAAGCCCACAGCCTAACACCGGAAGCAGCCGCACGCGCCTACCCCGTCCACTTGCGCGCGGTCGTTACTTACTACGATCCGTACATCGATCGGAGGCTCGGCGCGCTGTTCGTTCATGACTCGAGTGGCGGCATCTTTGTGAAACTTCCCGCTCGTCCGATACTTCCCCTCCGAGCAGGTACGGTGATAGACGTTACCGGCGTCACGGGTGCCGGCGACTATGCGCCCATCGTTGACCACCCTAAAATACACGTCCTTGGACAATCCCATGTGCCGGCCGACGCTCCTCGGGTCAGCATGGCTCACATGCTCACTGGGGCAGAGGACGGACAGTGGGTCGAAGTCGAAGGCCTGGTGCGTTCCAGCCAAAAGTCTGGTATGAACGTGACCCTTGACGTTGCGATGAGCGACGGAGCCGTACTTGCAACCACGGTCGAAGAAAACGGTGTGGATTATAGCCGCTTGACCGATGCGAGAGTGCAAATTCATGCCGCTGCCGCTCCGATCTTTACGAAACATCGCCAGATGATCGGTGCGCGTCTCTTCTTTCCGGGCCTGGTTGCGCTGAAAGTAGTTGAGCCTGCCCCAACCGATCCGTTCGGCGTACCGGCGCGCCCCATCAAAAATCTCTTGCTGTACACGCCCAATATTGCTTTTCAACACCGGGTTCGTGTTCGTGGCCGGGTGACGCTCGAGTGGCCGGGCCGCTCTCTCTGTATTCAGGACCAGACTGCCGGAGTCTGCGCTACTGTTTCTCAAACCACTCCGCTCCATCTAGGAGAACTGGTGGATTTGGTCGGTTTCCCTTTGCCTGGTCAATATGCGCCCACCTTGCAGGGCGGCCTCTTCAGACGGGCGGGCCCCGGCGAAGCCCTGACACCCGCGCCCATTACAGTGGAGCAGGCTCTAGCCGGCGATGTTGATGCCCAACTGGTTCGGATGCAAGCTCAGTTGATCGAGCAGGACCTGACGGCAAAGGACCCGACTCTAATCCTGTCGTCAGGGGGTGTTCTCTTTTCCGCGGTCCTCCCCAACAGCTCGAGAGGCGCGAAGCTGCCCAATTGGGAGCCCGGTAGCAAGCTCGAATTAGCTGGTATCTGTTCCGTACAAGTCGATGCCACGCAGGAAGCCTTCCATGGGGGTGTCGCCCGGCCCAAGTCGTTCCGGATTCTATTGCGATCATCCGACGACGCCGTCGTGCTACAGCAGCCGTCCTGGTGGACGGCTGCTCACGCCGTCGCGGTTCTTAGCCTCCTCCTCGCGATCACATTTGCCGTGCTTGCCTGGGTTGTCGCGCTCAGAAAGCGCGTAAAGGCTCAGACAACCGTCATCCAGCGGCAACTCGATGAAACAGCGGCTCTCAAGGAGGCGGCTGAATACGCCAACCGCGCTAAGAGTGAGTTTCTAGCCAACATGAGCCATGAAATCCGCACTCCCATGAACGGAGTCCTCGGAATGATTGACTTGGCTTTGGATGCCGATCCTTCTCCCGAACAGGCGGAATGTCTTGTCATGGCCCGCAGCTCCGCCGATGCCCTGCTCACGGTGATTAACGACATTCTCGATTTCTCAAAAATAGAAGCAGGCAAACTGGAACTCAATGCAGCCGACTTCGACGTCCGGGATTTTATCGAGGAAAACCTCAGGATTTTCGCCCTGCGCGCCGCCGAAAAGGGAATCGAACTCGCGGGTGAGATAGCGCCTGATGTTCCCGTCAGGGTGAATGCCGACGCCACTCGCCTGGGCCAGGTAGTAACTAATTTGCTCGGCAATGCACTGAAGTTCACGGCCAATGGGGAAGTGTGCCTGCGGCTAATGAGCGACGGTGCACCGGGCGGCGAACCCATCCTGCATTTCATTGTTAGCGATACCGGCATTGGCATCCCGGCCGAGCAGCAGAAGCTCATTTTTCGGGCTTTCGCCCAAGCCGACGCTTCCACTACGCGCAAGTTTGGAGGAACTGGACTGGGGCTAACAATTTCCTCCCGGCTCGTAAACTTGATGCATGGAAAAATCTGGGTAGAGAGCGAGCCGGGGAAAGGTAGCCGCTTTCATTTCACGGCCCAGGTCAAAACGGCGTCGGAACCACTCTCTAGCGTCGAATCCGCGGGAGTCGATGCGTTTCAGGGTGTTTCAATACTGGTTGTCGACGATCATGCCGCTACTCGCCGTATTCTGGCGGAGACTCTAGCGCTGTGGGGTATGAGGGTGAATTTGGCTCCCGATGGCCCTGCCGCTCTCTCTGCGGTCGAGCGGGCCGCGCGCGCGGGCGACCCATTCCGCTTAATTCTGACGGATGCGCACATGCCGGGAATGGATGGCTTCACGCTTGTGCGGCAACTCAGGCAGCATCGCATTCCGGCAGATTCCATTATCATGATGCTCTCGTGGTCCGGTCAGAAGAACGATGCGAACAGGTGCCGCGAAGAGGGCCTGGCTGCGCATCTGACAAAGCCGGTCCGCCGGGCAGAGCTGGAGAAGGCCATGCTGCGGATACTTTGCGAACCATCCGTATCGAAGCACTCCAATGTTGTTTCCCCAGATGCCGCCCCAGGTTCGCGTGACACTGCGCCCGGCTCGTTGCGCATTTTGCTCGCCGAGGATAATCTCGTCAATCAGCGGTTAGCCGGAATGCTGCTCGAGAAACGAGGCCACACGGTCGTCGTTGCCAATAATGGCCGAGAGGCGCTGGCGCTATTTGATGGTCAGATCTTCGATTTGGTTCTGATGGATGTGCAGATGCCGGAATTAGACGGTTTCGAGACTACGGCCCTACTCCGCGAAAACGAGAAGAATACTGGCCGTCACATCCCCATCATCGCTATGACGGCAAACGCCATGAAAGGCGACGAGGAACGCTGCCTTGCGGCAGGCATGGACGGCTACGTGCCGAAGCCCGTCAAACCCGAAGCACTATTCGCAGCCATCGAGCGAGTCCGCCCCGCGTTGGTCCAGCCTGGCCCATAGCCGGGGGTGGACTTATCTGTCGCGAACACTCATCCCAGCCGGTGCTGCGCCGTCTCATCCCGGTGTTTGGCCAGGTACTGCATGAACGGCGTCCCTCCGGTTCCAACCGCATGAGGATTCTTGGCGTCCGTCTGAGCCTGCCGGAAGATGTACGCCGCCGCGTAGTCCAGGTGCAGCGATCGAAACTCCTCAACCCGCGTCACACAAGCATCGTAGAGCTCGACCAACTTCGAGCGCCCGCTTTGTTGGACAAACGGCCGTATCGACCCGCGGGCCTCGAGCGACTCAATAAATTCCCGATGAGGGCCAGGCATATACGTCCGCATCTCCAACAAGTATGTCCGGAGCTGGTCCTGTTTATGATGAATGCCGAGCACAGCATCAAGCGACGGAACAATAGCGCTTTGAGCTCCGGTCTCGCCGCGGAACTGCTGTGGCTTGCCGGCGTACGCTTCGACTCCGTCGTAAACCAGGCCATCAGGTAAGTCTGGATGATTCTTCCATCCATGTATGTAGGGCCGTACCCGATGGTAATAGACGTAAGGATCGCAGAATTCGGGCATTCGCTTCAGCACGCTATACATTGAGCCAATGCACGATTCCACCTCCGCCAGAAGCGTTTCGAGACGCTCCGCCTCGCGATCGTTCGCCGCGTCGAGGCACGCGTGCAAAGCCGCCAGACCGGGAGCCGCCCGCCGCTCGATATCCACGTGAATCAGAATGAACCATTCCTCGTCAATGCCGCCGAGGAAATTCTGAATCAATCCGATGTTGCCGCACTCCACCTCGCGCGCCGGATTGAACCGGAAGTAGTTGTGTAAGGCGTAGCTGCTGTAGCTCAATACCGGAGGCCGGCCGAGACTGGTAGCAACCGCGTACCACGGAACGGCGAGGCTCTTCGGCAGCACCCGCGCAGCCCTTGCCTCTCCCCAGACATAAGCGTGTCCGAGGTAGCTGAGCATTGTCATCGCCCGCTCTCTCTCGCGATCGGTCGCAACCGCTTCGAGAGGGAATGGAGGCAGATCTTCCAGCGTTCGTCGCAGGCAATCCGAAGCAAACAGCTTCGGCAAATTCAACGCCACTGTTTCCCACTCATCGAAGATCGAGGGGAGCCTGCGAAGAGGATCTTGAGGAGGTAAAAAACCGCGCCCGTGACTAAGCTGTGGCGCGGCGATGCAGGTCGACATTCATAATGTCTCCTATCCCGCTTGGTGGTCCAGCGCTCGCCGAAGCAATCGCCCGACTCTTGGGTAATTAAATTTTAGCGAATCACTCAGCTGCCTAGCAACGCGGAATTGTCCGATCAGCTGTATTGCGGACCTCCTCACCCACTCCGCAAACCTTTCGGCGAGTCGTTCACCAGCACTACGGCCTCAAGTAATGTTGAGTGATGGATCTATCGTTCTGTCACCGGCCTTCACGACCGCTCGCCCGCACCAGTGATCCACTCTCCCAATTTCTTCCCCGGCAGCCGTACTCCGACATAAAACGGGCCGAAAGCGGCATACAGAGCGCTCGCCTCATCAAACCGCATCTCGTAAATGAGGCGCTTGAAAACCAGCGGATCGTCGGCAAATAAATCTACACCCCACTCCCAGTCGTCAAACCCAATCGAGCCAGTGATGATCTGACGGACCTCCTCCGCATACCTGCGCCCAATCATGCCGTGGTCGTGCATCATGCGCTGCCGGTCCGCCATCGGCACGGTATACCAGTTGTTCTGCTCCCCACGTTTGCGGTCCATCGGGTAGAAGCACAAATATAGAGATTCGGGAATCCGTGGAAACAGCCGCGGAGCCATCGCCGTTCCTTGCCGCGCCACCACTTCCTTTACCTCCGCATTCCACTCCTCAGAGTGCGGTTCGATGCCTCTCTCCACGAGCGAGGCATACGTTTTCGCGGACGACTCGTACAGACCCAACTCGACCACAGAAACGTACGAATGTTTCGAATCCAGGTACTCGAAAAGCTCCAGCCGCACAATCTCGAGCTCCGCGCGATTCAGATCTTCAAGCGTATCGCGAAAATGAATCAACATCAGATCGCCTTTGTGGCCAATCTGCGAGTACAACGCCGACTGATTCGGATGGCCGTCCGGCTGACCCTTCTCGAATTTCTCGAAGACGCAAACCGCTTCCTGAATCATCCCTTCCCGCTGCCACGCCGGCAGCGTGCGCCACTCATGCCAGCGGAACTGGAACATCTGGTGAAGGACCGCCGATCCTTCGAGCGTAAGCGGTACGGGCGGGACATCAGGCATTTTTCGCCTCGACACTGGGGCTCTCGTCCATGCCGACCATCGGGAAGCGGTAGCTACCCTCGAAGATCTCAGCGAACAGAGCGAGAATCTCTTCGTGAATCAGTCCATTGTCGACAAGCAAGTGCGGCCCATGTAGATCCATCTTCTCTCCCCGCATACTCGAAACCTTGCCCCCCGCTTCTTCCACCAGAAGCGTGCCCGCCGCCATGTCCCACGGGTTCAGGCCGAATTCCCAAAATCCATCTAAACGTCCGCAAGCTGTCCAAGCCAAATCGATTGCGGCTGCGCCTGCCCGGCGGACTCCATGTGTTTGCATCGCGAGCTGGTAGTAAAAGTGTATGTTTACGTTCTGGTGACGGCGGCGGCTCGGAAATCCCGTCGCAACGAGTGAGTCTTCGAGCGATGCCGCTT
>JBAUZG010000244.1:0-4317 GCA_049585195.1 Bryobacteraceae bacterium
GGTCCTCGGCAACCGCACGCCTCATCCAATCGAGCGCCGCGTCAATCCTCGTATCGCTCCGCAACGAAGCAAGCCCACTCGAATAATCCGCCCGCGCCCTCTCATTAACCTCCGGCTTAGCCGCCAGCGGAGGCAGCTGCAGCGTTTCCGTCACAACTCCCGCTAACGCTGTGCCCGCGTAGCGCAATTCGCCCTTAGCATATTCCGCCACCCACTCCTTCGCGTCAGCGCTATACCGCACATCTGTCAAGTAAGCGCGGAGAGTGATTCCCCTGTCGCTGGGTTCCAGCGTTCCTCGCAAAACATGCGTCGCACCCAGCACCGTCCCGGCCTGATCAATTGTCTCCACTTTTTTCGCCAAGGTCTTGCTCAACGGAATGACAGTGAGTCCCTTATGAGCGTTCCCTTTCAACTTGCTAAGCTGCTGCGTCGCGTCGCGCGATAATTGGCCGGCAAGAGAGCTATCTACACCGACGGACGCAAACGGAAGCATTGCCAGGCGCACCGTCTCGAGCGGAGCGGTAGCGCGCTGGTAGGCGATCACCCCTGAACTGACTGCGAGTACGAGCGTCGCCGCGAGCCCCAGCAACCATCCCCGTGGGCGAGACGGCCCGAGCGCCTCCGCCACGCCCTCAGCACTATGAAATCTCTGCTGCGGCTCCGCATCGAGACAGCGCGTCACCACGCTATTCCACCTCCCACGCCCCGCCGGAGGTTTCCACGTCAGGCGCTCGCCCCAGGAAAGAGTTGCCGAAGTAACAGGCAGGTCGCTGGGCCTCTGCCCTGATCCCAACTCCCACAAAATCACGCCTAACGCATAAATATCGGATGCCACCGATGCCCTCGTGCCTCTCCACAGCTCGGGAGCCATGTAATCTGGAGTCCCGGCCGGCGCTACCGATACCCTGGATACCCCCGAAACCTCCGGCATGTGCGCCAGGCCGAAATCCATGATGACGGCTCGGATGGATTTGTCGGGACCCGTCGTGAGGATTACATTGTTGCTCTTCAGATCGCCATGAATCACGTTATTGCGATGCGCTTCGGCCAACCCTGCGCAGAGCTGCAACGCGATGGTGCGAGCCTCCGCTTTCCGTAACGGCGCGCGCCCGAGCCGCTCAGCGAGTGTTTCGCCTTCGAGAAACTCCATGCTGATGAAGTCGATTTCGCCCTGGCTGGTCGAAGCGGTGTGGATCTCGAAGATTTTGCACACGTTTGGATGACTGATTTCGCGAGCGTGACGTACTTCCGGAGGAAGCTGCTTCCGGAAGCCGCTTTTCGCGCATTTGATCGCCACGCGCCGGTCCAGCTTCTGATCCATCGCGTCATAAACAACACCCATCCCTCCGTGCGCTACCTCGCGCACAATTCGGAAGCGATTGATGAGCACTTGGCCGGACTCGAACGGATGATCGTATTCAGCAGAAGCATCAAGCGGCTCGAGCAGGAACCCTTTCATCTTGTTTTCCCACTCGACGTAGTGCCAAGCTTTGCTAAACAACTCGGAGTTGTTGCCGCACGCGCTTCGCAGATAGCCCTCCCGTTCGCCTTCCGGACGGGTTAAGGCCAGTTCCACCAAGCTCATGACCAGCTCGTCAGCTTGCGTCGTTTTCTCCATAACCGGACCTTGTGTGCTCAAACAGCCACTGGCGGGCATCCCGCCACATTCGTTGCATTGTGCGAAGCTTTATTCCCAGCACTTCAGAGGCCTCTTCGTCGGTCAGCCCAAGGAAAAATTTCAGCTCGACCAGCTGGCACCACTCTGGGTTCGCCTTCTCGAGCTGGTTCAACAGCCGGTCAATCGTGATCGCAAAATCTACCTTGCCGCCGCCGGCGGGGAGAACCGTCTCGATCCTTCCGAATGTGACAAACTCTGCATCTGGCCGCCCTCGCGCCTGGTCGATCAGGTACCTCCGCATCGCTCTACTTGCAACAGCGAAAAAATGCTGCCGGTTCTGCCAATCCCGATCCTTGGCGGCCACCAGCCGCATGTAGATCTGGTCCACCAGTTCCGTAGCCTGTAAGGAGCGCCCTTTACGCTCGCCCTTCATCAGGTAACGCGCCAAGCGTCGTAAGTCATTGTTTACACGGCCAAAAAGTTCGTTTTCAGCCTCGGCGCTACCTTGCCGCCATTGATGCAGAAGTTGAGTAATCTCTCCCATCTGCTCAGGCATAGTGCCCCAATAGTGGGGGCCTGTACTCGTCCTGTCAATAGCACCAGATGGTCTTGAGTCCTAGAACTATCTTCCGAGCGCAGAAACTAAGGCGCGCGTCGGTGGCCCCTTATTCACACTCGGCGCACAACGGCCAACGTTATGTCGTCCGCGGGAGGAGTCCCACCAGTGTATTTCGCAATCTCGCGGTTGATCGCTTCGATGATGCCGGCCGCCGGCTGCTCTCTCTCGCGGCGCAGAATCGATAGCAGCCTGTCCTCGCCGAACTCCTCATCGTCGCCAGGATTGGCGGCCTCAGTCGCGCCATCGCTGAAGAGGGCCAGCACGTCTCCCGAGTCCATGCGGCATCGTTTCTCAGCGAATCGAGTCGACGGCGTGAGACCGAGGACCGTTCCGGTTGCTTCCAGCCGCTCCACTTCACCGCCTGCCCGAAGCAGAAAAGGGGGATTGTGGCCCGCGTTGCAGAACGACATCTCGCCTGTTGCGGGGTCGAGGACAGCGACGAAGAAAGTAATAAAACGATTCCCCGGACACGTCTTTGAAAAGCTGCGATTCAGCTTCTCTACTTGATCGGCTAGACTAGCTGAATCTTCGAGTATCAACCCCACACGAGCGTGCAGACCGGACATGAGGAGCGCCGCCGGCATCCCTTTTCCCGCGACGTCGCCTATTGCGATTCCGAGCCGGCCGCCAGACAAAGGTAGGAAATCGAAATAGTCTCCTCCCACTGTCCGGCAAGGCGCGTTATAACCTGCGAGATCGAAGTTGGAGCATTCCGGCGCGGCAGCGGGCAGCAGACCACGCTGAATCTCGGCTGCCTGCTGGAGTTCGTGCGCAAGCAGCTCTTGCGTCCGTTCCATATCGAGCAGCCGGGCATGCTCGATGCGGATTGCGGCGATGTTTGACATCACCGTGAGTAGATTCAAATCGTCGGGGGTGAACGGGCGTACGCGATTGCCAGAATCGACGTAGATGAGACCGATAGCCCGATCGTCTGTCTGAAGGGGCACCCCCAAAATACTTCTTATCTGCCCGCCGACAATACTGTCGCGTTGAGCGAGGTTTTCATCCAAACTGGCGTCCTGAATCAGAAGCGACGTCCTATCGTCGAGAATGCAACTTACGACAGCAGTGCTGATCCGGAAGCCCTCGCCGTGGTTCGCGCGAACGATCAGCTTTCCATCGTCGCGCGTCATCAGCACGCCGCGAGAGGCGTTAACCGCATCGACAGCTATGTCAAGGATGATCTGAAACAGCTCGTTGACCGAGCGATGGGAAACGAGTTCCCGGCCGGCGTGTATCAGAGCGCGGATGTGGGAGGCTTGACTCGATGGCATCACCCGCGGTTGTTCGAGCGCCGATTTGAGATTTGTCGTGATTGTTGATACGGGTGAATTCCCCTGGTTCACATCGTCTACAACCACAACCGGGTCGGGAACGGGCCGGATGTTCGCGTTGCTGAAAAACGTGAAAATGAGACGGCCGGCGGCGATGCGGTCGCCGTCCAGAAGCTGAACTCGATGGGAGATTGGCTTGCCGTTTACGAGTGTTCCGTTCCTGCTGCCCAGGTCGCGAACCGTCCAGCCTTCCGTGCCGCGTTCGAAGATGAGGTGATGCCGCGAAAGCTTGTCGTCACCTGGAAAGGACAGGTCGTTTTTGGAAGCGCGGCCAAGGCTGTAACTATCCTGGTTGAGGTAAACCGGAGTGCGCTCTGGCGAGCTACCAGCGATGATCAAAACTGCGGGACCCAGCACGGCGGCAGGTGAGGCCATTACAACAGAGTACTCGAGATTGAATTACAGAGAGGTTGTGGGGCGGACCGCCGGGTTTGCAGCGAGCCTCCTGGCTCGCCTCCCTCAAATCGCCGCTTTCCAGCGTTGCACGTGAGCCAGTCTCGCGAGATCCGGGCGTACCGAAGGCAAAGGCTTGGTGCGCAACGGCTTTTCTTGCAAAAGCAACGCCGTCGCCTGAACCCGGCGATCGGCGTGGAACCACCGCACGAACGGGTCGTGGCCTAGCCAGTTTGCCAGCGCCAGCAGCGTCATCCCTTGATGGTGGGCCATCCACATTCGTACAATTTCAGGCTTTTGCCAGCGCGCCCAACGGCTCTTTTTGGCGCCGTAATCGGCCGCTTCGTAGAAGC
>JBAUZG010000245.1:0-38287 GCA_049585195.1 Bryobacteraceae bacterium
GATAACAGCGGCCCGGCTGATGGCATAGCCGAACCGATACCAGAAGCCGTAACCTTCGCCCCGGCGAACGTAGCGCGGGTCTTCGTGCAAAGCTGAGGCAACGAGGAAGTCGCCGAAAAAATTCTCGGTGGCGATGTCGGCCGCCGAAGCGCCGAGGCGCTGACCAAAAGCGGCTCCATTTCTGCCATATCTCGGGTCCGAGTTTGTCACCTGAGAGAAAGCAGAGTTGAAAACTGTGCCAGCTCCGCTAAGGGGACCGAAGGTCTCCTGCAGAAATAGGTTCCAATGCTCGCCGAAGGTTGAAATCGGAGGCGGTTCCCGGACTGGTTGCGCCGGATCGGCACGCCGTTTTGATGGGCTGCCGTTATCGTCGCCCCGTACCGTACCTGGCTGGACTGGGGGCTGCAAAATATTCTGGGCGCTGCAGACACATGTCACAGCTGGAAGCGAAAGAGCGACGAAAACCCGAATCGTAAAGCGACAGATCACCCGCACATAGGACGACGGCGCATCGAAATTCAGCCATTGCGCATGATTACGGTAGCCGCGCCACACCCCTCATCATAGATGTTCGAAACGATTGCGAAGCTTCTGGAAAGTCTCGGTCAGGGTCTCGGGAATGACTCGTGTGTGGCCGACGACGGTCATGAAGTTGGCATCTCCGGTCCATCGCGGGAGGATGTGGAGATGAATGTGCGAAGCGATGCCGGCACCCGCGGCTTCGCCCAGGTTCATACCAAGATTGATACCGTGAGGCTGGTAAACGTCTTCGAGAATCGCTTCAGCGGTGCGAGCCAGCTGCATCATCTCCCCGGCATCGTCATCGGCAATGTCGGTGAGGCGGGAAACATGTACGTTGGGCGCGATCATCAGATGGCCGCTTGAATAGGGGTAGCGATTGAGGATCACGAAATTGTATTTCGCGCGATAGAGGAGGAGATTTTCTTCGTCATTCGACTGGGCGAGCGCGGCGCAAAAGACACATTGCGCGGCGGAGGGATTCCGTGTGACATATGTGGAGCGCCAGGGCGTCCACAGGTGTTCCATATGTTCACTCCCGGGATAACACTTAGCTCTGGCGGCCGGGCTCTGGAGGGAGCGCGTGGCTGGAATGCTCGCCAGCCTGGTTGACCGCGGCCCGATTCACAATGTCGCGAAGCTCTTTGCTGGGTTTGAAATACGGGATTCGTTTGGACGGAACTTCGACACGCGTTCCGGTTTTGGGATTTCTGCCGATGCGGGGTTGTCGCTGACGGGTGCGAAAACTGCCGAATCCTCTGATTTCGATTTTGTCCCCAGAGTGAAGACTGTTCACAATGCTTTCAAAGATGGTCTCGACAATTACCTCGGAATCTTTTCTTGTCATCTCCACGACTTTCGAGACCTCTTCGATAAGTTCAGCCTTTGTCATTTGTAATCCTTGCGGAAACGCTAATCTGGCTCATGATGCGAGCGGCGCTTAATGACTTCGCCGACCGTTGAAACGGCGATGGCAGCCTGGTGCTGATATTCGTTAAGGCGCAGGCGCTCCTCTTCCTCGGCCATAGCCTTCAGGCTGAGACCAATCCGTTTTTGCGCCTCGTTCATCTTAATGATTTTGAAATCAAGCTCTTCGCCTAAAGGCAGCAGCGCCTCGCCGCTGTTTGCCGGATGGCGGCGCGAATCGCCCGGAATTTCACTTTTGTGGCAAAGTCCCTCGACGCCGGGTAGAAGTTCAACGAAAACGCCGAATTGGGCTGCGCGACAGGGTTTTCCACGAACGATGTCGCCGACCTGGTGTGTCCGGAAAAAGGTCTCCCAGGCGTCGGGCTGGAGTTGTTTGATACCAAGCGAGAGACGGCGATTAGGAGCATCGATGTTCAGTATGACGGCCTGAACCACCTGGCCTTTCTTCACCACTTCAGATGGATGCTTTACTCGGACCGTCCATGACATGTCGGAGATATGCACCAATCCATCGACGCCCTCCTCGATCTCGATAAATGCTCCGAAGTCGGACAGCTTACGAACCCTGCCTTCAACAACCGAACCTACACTATAGCGGTCTGAAACAGTGGTCCAGGGATCGGCCTCAAGCTGTTTGATGCCGAGGGAGACCCGGCGCTCGGCGGGCTTGACTTCGAGAACCACGGCCTCGACCTGATCGCCGACACGCACGATTTTACTGGGATGCTTCATGCGCCGGCTCCAGGTCATTTCAGAAATGTGGATCAGGCCTTCAACGCCAGGTTCGAGCTCGACAAAAGCTCCGTAATCCGTTACGCTGACAACCCGGCCGACCACGCGGCTGTGAACCGGGTAGCGGCCCTCGATGTGTTCCCAGGGATCGGGCAACATTTGCTTCAATCCCAACGAGATGCGTTCTTTGCTGGGATCGAACTTCAGTACTTTGACGGTAATCTGTTCGCCGACCTGGATGACAGCGGATGGGTGAGTGACGTTGCCATAGCTGAGGTCGCTGACATGCAAGAGGCCATCTATGCCACCCAAGTCGACAAACGCACCGTAATCGGTGAGATTTTTAACTACCCCAGTGACGACAGCACCTTCCGAAATGTGCTCGAGCGCGGCGGCTTTCCGCGCGGCCATTTCTTCTTCGATAAGGATGCGTCGCGATACCACCGCGTTGTTGCGTCGGCGGTTCAATTTCAAAATGCGTACGGGGAAGTTCTGGCCGACATAAGGATCGAGATTGTGTACAGGGCGCGTTTCGAGCTGCGATCCTGGCAAAAAGGCCGTGACACCGCCGATATCGACCTCGAGTCCGCCTTTCACCTTACGAAGCACACGACCTACTACGGTGCTGCCCTCGCTGGCGGATTTTTCGAGATTCTCCCAGGCTTGTTTGCGGTGAGCGCGCTCGAACGACAGCAGGACGTAACCTTCCGGCTGTTCCCCGCTGCGATCGATCATGACCTCGACGACGTCCCCAGGATGGATGTCGGGCCTGCCTTCGATCAGTGGGAATTGCGAAGCAGGAACGAGGCCTTCGATTTTCCTGCCGATATCGACGATGACTTCTTTGTCAGTGACGGTTAGAACGTGACCGTGAATGACCTCGCCTTCGGCGGAGCGGGCGAATGAGCTGTAGTCGTCGAGAAGCGCCTGGTAATCTTCGGCATCACCGCCGCCAGGTGTTTCAAACAACTCGTCGATTGGACCCGCCATTTTGCTATTAACCCCAAGTTCGGCACTCTACCTCCATCGAAAGGGTTGAAGCCGGAGAGAGACTCCCAGAGGAGCCGGAAGACTAGAGCCAATCAAGAGCACACATTGCCTTCAAATGATTGATAGCTCAATACTTCAGAAATATAGCCGACGGTCTCATCGATGTCAACCATCGGCAGAATCGCCATTCGACGCGGGGGCAAAACCGTATATAAAGATAACTGTACAACTTCCCATTTGAGGAGACTGTCTTAGACGGGCTTGTTGTCACCAGGGATAGTACTAAAGGCTGCTTCTCACGAGTCAAGCGCCGAGACGAGCCGCGGCAGGCACAAGTGCCCGTACACAGAAGAGCCGGACGCGCTAATCGGCGGCGCTGCTTACGGCCTTCATCTTTACCGGATCGACCTTCCAAATGTCAGCCGCATACTCGCGAATGGCGCGATCGGAAGAGAAGGTGGCCGAACTCGCCGTGTTGAGTATGGACATTCGAGTCCAACTTTCGATGTCTTCAAAGGCCTTGCCGACTCTGTCCTGGCAATCGACATAGGAGCGGAAATCGGCGAACAACATGTATGGGTCGCTTGATAGGAGCGAATCGACGAGCGGGCGGAAAAGCTGGCGGTCTCCACCCGAGAATTCTCCTGACGCAACGCTATCGATCACTCGCCGGAGTTCGGCATCGTGTTCGTAATAGGCGCGAGGATTGTAACCTCTCGCTCGCAAATCGTAGACCTGATCGGCAGTCAGGCCAAAGAGAAAAAAGTTTTCGGCGCCTACCTGCTCGCGAATTTCAACGTTTGCGCCATCGAGGGTTCCGATGGTGACGGCCCCATTCATCATGAACTTCATATTTCCCGTCCCGGACGCTTCCTTACCCGCGAGCGAGATTTGCTCGGACAAATCGGCGGCGGGATAGACGTGCTGCCCGGAGGTGACGTTGTAATTCGGCAGGAACACGACTCGGAGCCGGTTCTGAACTTCAGGATCGTGATTCACGACTTCGGCGACGGAATTTATAAATTTGATGATCAACTTCGCCATGTAGTAACCGGGTGCTGCTTTCCCGCCGAACAGAAATATTCTGGGATGAATCGAAATGCCCGGGTTTTGCTTAATGCGGTGGTAGAGCGCGATGATATGCAGAACGTTCAGATGTTGCCTTTTGTATTCATGCAGGCGCTTCACCATTACGTCATAGAGCGATTCAGCGAAGATTTCGACTCCTGTGACGTTGCGTATATATTCGGCGAAGTCCTGCTTCACGGCGTTCCGCATTTTCCGCCATTCGGCACGAAACCCGGCATCGTTTGAGAGCGGGCGCAGACGACTCAGTTCCGAAATGTCCTTTAGCCAGCGAGGGCCAATCGTGCGGTTGAGGAGTGCGGCGAGGCGCGGGTTCGCGACCGCCATCCAGCGGCGGGGCGTGACGCCATTTGTCTTGTTGCTGAACCGGCTGGGATACATCTCGTAGAAATCTCGCAGAAGGTCCTTCTTGAGTAGTTCGGTATGTAGTCGGGCCACGCCATTAATGGCGTGGCTTCCCACGGTTGCCAAGTTGGCCATCCTCACATAGCGGTCGCCCGATTCGTCAATCAGCGACATTCTGCGAACGCGATCCAGGTCGCCTGGATAATTAGCTCTCACATCGTCCAAGAAGCGGCGGTTGATCTCATAGACGATCTCGAGATGGCGCGGAAGAAGGCTTTGAAACAAAGACAACGGCCATTTCTCCAAAGCTTCGGGCAATAAGGTGTGGTTGGTGAAGCCGAGCGTCTCCTGAGTGATACGCCAGGCCGGCTCCCAATCCATGCCGTGCTCGTCGATGAGAAGCCTCATCAGCTCGGCAACACTGATGGAAGGATGCGTATCGTTCATCTGTACTGCCCACTTCGCGGCCAATTGATCGAGAGCCCAGCCCTCGTGACGATGAATCGCGATCATATCCTGCAACGAAGCAGACGCGAAAAAGTATTGCTGCTCGAGCCTTAGCTCCTTACCTTGAAAATGCTCGTCGTTGGGATAAAGCACTTCGGAGATGGTTTCGGACTGAACCTTGGCGTGGACCGCGCCGAAGTAATCGCCGAGGTTAAAGGCGGCAAAGTCGAACGATTCGGTTGCCTCGGCGCTCCAGAGACGCAAGGTGTTCGTGGTGTCGGTTTCATAGCCTGGGATTGCGGTATCGTAGGGGACGGCTTTCACCATTCGATCGGGAACCCAGCGGACGCGGTATTTGCCGTCCGAATCGGTGAAGGCTTCGGTGTGTCCGCCGAAGCAAATGTTGACAGCGCGCTCGGGCCGTCGTAGTTCCCAAGGGTTGCCAAGCTGGAGCCACTTGTCGGTCATCTCTACTTGCCAGCCGTCTTGAATGACCTGGCTGAAAATACCGTGTTCGTAGCGGATTCCGTAGCCGATGGCCGGAATGCTCAGCGTGGATAGCGAGTCGAGGTAACAAGCTGCCAGGCGGCCGAGGCCTCCATTTCCGAGACCAGGCTCCGGTTCTTGATCGATAATTTTCCGCATATCCCAACCGAGGTTTGAAGCTGCCTGGTGGGCTTGGTCACAAAGGCCGAGATTCAGAAGATTGTTTTCAAGCAGCGGTCCAAGGAGAAATTCGGCGCTGAAGTAACAAACTACCCGGACATTCTGCTTGTGAATGGCTTCGATAGTCTCAATCCAATTGGCGATGAGGCGGTCGCGAACTGAAACGGCGGCGGCCTGATAAAGATCGTTAGTCGAGGCGGACTCTTGAAATCTGCCTTGGGAGTAATAGAGATTGTCCAGGAACGAACGCTCGAGGGCTTCGACGGATCTGCCGATGAAAGGATCGTCAATCTGGGGCATGGGGAACCTCTTTTCACTTGTGACGGAAAGACGCGTCCACGTCAAATGAAATATTGGTGAAGATGGGCGCTGTCCTTACAGCTGATATCTTGATGCTTCGCGGAGTGCGCAGGTCTCTATGAATAGGCTGTTGGGCGGCGCTTTTGCCGCAGGCGCGGCTCTGGGCGGTTTTCTTCTCGTTGCAGCTCGGCTTTTGCCCGCCGGAAATCCGGCCACGCCGGCGCGTTTTGAGGACGTGGTTTCCCGATCGGGCGTCAATTTTGTCCTCAACAATTTCCCGACACCGGGAAAACACATGATCGAGACAATGGCGGGAGGGCTGGCTGTTTTTGACTTTGACGGCGATGGGAAGCCGGACATCTTCTTCACAAACGGCGCGCCGATTCCCGGATTGCGCAAGACCGAGCCGCAGTTTTGGAACCGGCTCTACCACAACGAGGGCGGCCTGCGTTTCAGAGACGTCACCGAAGACGCGGGCGTGGCGGGCGACGGCTACTCGATGGGCGCGGCCGCTGGAGATTACGACAATGACGGTCACGTGGATTTGTTCGTGGCGGGAGTAAACCGCAATATCTTGTATCACAATCTGGGCAACGGCCGGTTTGAAGACGTTACCGAAAAGGCCGGCATCAAGAGCGGAAAGTGGGCTGTGGCAGCGGGATGGTTTGACTACGATAACGATGGGAAGCTCGATCTGTGGGTTGTGCACTATGCGAAATGGACGCCCGAAACGGACCGCTTCTGCGGCGACAGCGTCCGGAACATTCGTATCTATTGCCATCCTAAATACTACGAGGGACTGGCGAGCACGCTGTACCACAATCGGGGCGATGGAACGTTTGAGGATGTGTCGGAGAAAGCAGGCATTGCGGCGTATCCGGCGCGGGGGATGAGCGTGGCCTTTGCCGATTACGATCACGACGGCTATATGGACGCGTTTGTCACCAACGACAACATGCCCAACTTCCTCTTTCACAATCGAGGGAACGGCACGTTCGAGGAGGTGGCGTTGCCGGCGGGCGTGGCTCTGCGGGGGGACGGAAAGGCAGTGGCGAGCATGGGCGCGGATTTTCGCGACTATAACAACGACGGATTGCCTGATATCGTTTTCACGGCGTTGAGCGGCGAGACCTTTCCGCTGTTTCGAAACGAGGAAAAGGGCAATTTTTCAGATGCAACCTATAGCAGCCGGTTGGGAGGGCTCAGCATTCATCACAGCGGCTGGGGTGTTGGCCTGGTGGACTTCAACAATGACGGGTTCAAAGACATTTTTACTTCCAATTCCCATGTGAATGACCGCGTGGAGCTGTTCGAAGCCGCGGTATATAAGGAGCCCGACAGCTTATTCCTCAACGATGGTCATGGCTTGTTCAGCGATGCTTCGGCCGCATCGGGTTTGACGGAGAGCAAGGCCCACCGTGGCGCTGCGTTCGCCGATTTCGACGGTGACGGACGAGTGGATATTGCAGTGGCGTCGCTCGGCGATCGCGTAGAGATTTGGCATAACATCAGCCCCGCTCAGAACCACTGGATCAATTTGAAATTGCAAGGAACGCATAGCAATCGGGATGGCATTGGCGCCAGAATTCGGATCGGACGCCAGTGGAATGAAATGACGAGCGCGGTGAGCTACGCTTCATCGAGTTTGGATGGCGTGCATTTCGGATTAGGAGCGGTGACGAATATCGAGGAGATTGAGATACTGTGGCCGAGCGGCAAGCGGCAGGTTTTGAGAGGTGTGAAAGCGGATCAGGTTCTGGCGGTGCGCGAACCGGAGTAGCCGGATTCTCTTAAACAGCCTCGCCTTTGGCCGCTTGCCCGCGAAGCAGGAAAGTTTTCGGCAACGATCCGACGCCGCAGATTTTAAACGAACCGAAATCTTTGTACCATTCCCCCTCCGGTACTTCGGGCTTCGATTCGATCCAGAGACGAAGTTGATTGAGGTCCTCGATACTGATTGCCCGTTCGCGCATTCGTTCGATCAAGTGCCGGCGGACGCCTTCGGGCAAGTTTCCCCAACTCTCGATCGCGGGCATCAGCCGCCGAAAACCATCCGGCCCAGTTGGTCACCGAGCCGTTTAACCTCTTCTGGATCGGTCGCGCTACGGAAGCGTTCGGCGAGTGAAAAGAACTCCTGCTGTCTCTGCTTTTCTGCCTCGATCCCGTTTTCGATGAGTTCCACTAGCATGCGATTGGCGCTAAGGCGACGCTTCCTTGCCATGGAGCGTACTTGAGCGGCGACGTTTGCTGGCAGGCTAACTGTTTGGCGCACAACTTTGTCTACCGTGCTCATAACACCATTATGCACCAGATTGGTGTGCTCTTGTGTTTACCGAAGCAGTACCTTGAGCACTCCGGGATGTTCAAATTCAAGTCCTTTCGGATGGGCGCACGTCCTTGAGCGACAAAGTCCAGCCGTCGTAGCCGCGGCCGCGAGAGGCAGGGTCGTCTTCGACTGTAAACAGGATGTCGAGCTTTTGGCCGGATTTAAAGAGAGGGAGGCGATCGCCGAAATTCCAAGCGTTGAAGACAAGGACACGTCCTTGGTGGCGGAATGGTACTTTTAGATGCTTGCCATTCGAGAGAAGACGGGGCGGTCCGGCGATTTCCGCTTGCTGCACCATAAAAATGGGCGCCGGGTTGCTGAAGCCAAATGGGGCGAGCGTAAAGAGCTCTTGAACGGAGCGGTAATTGAACTCGGCGAATGAGGCTTCGCAATCGATGGTGAATTGAGGCCGCATGTCATCGGGCGTGAGGCGGGCGCTCGCGAAGGAATGGAGGCGCGAACGGAATTCAGCTACGGCCTCGCGTTTAATGGTGAGGCCGGCGGCCTGCTTATGCCCGCCAAATTTTTCAAAGAGGCCAGACATGCTTTCGAGCGCTTCGAGCAGATGAAAGCCTGGGATGCCGCGGCCGGAGCCAGAGAAGCAGTCCTCTTCAGTGGAATCGCTGAGGACAAAAACGGGCCTCGAAAAGCGTTCGGCGAGGCGGCTGGCAACGATTCCGACCACACCGAGGTGCCAGCCCGGCTCCGCGAAGACAAGCGCGGCGGAATCCTCGGCGATCGGTGTAGACTCGCACCGCGCGAGAATGCAGTCGACGATTTCGGCTTCCGCCTGCTGGCGCTCGCGGTTGAGGGCGTCAAGCTGTTCGGCCAATTCGCGGGCGCGGGCTTCGTCATCGGTAAGAAACAGGTCGATGACATCGCGCGCAGTGGCCATGCGTCCAGCGGCGTTGATGCGCGGCGCAATTTGAAAAGCGACCTGGTGCGCCGAAGGAGGCACGCCCGCGCTCAATCCCGAGACGCCAAGCAGGGCGCGGAGTCCGGCGTTATTGACCTGGCGCAGGCCTGCCAATCCACGCTGAACGATAATTCGATTCTCTCCGGTGAGCGGCACGATATCGGCAATCGTAGCGATAGCGGCGAGTTTGAGAAATGAGTCGAGCAGCCGTGTCTGGCGCTCGGCTGTGAACGATGGGCTTCGGTCAAACAAGGCCTGAATCAGTTTGAAGGTGACACCGGCGCCGCAGAGATTTTTTTCAGGGTAGGCGCAACCGGGACGGTTCGGATTGAGGACAGCCAGAGCGGGCGGGAGTTGACGATCGGGCAGATGATGGTCGGTGACGATCACGTCGATACCGAGTTCACGAGCGCGCAAGATGACGGCGTTGGCACGAATGCCGGTATCGACGCTGATGACGAGCTTTATGCCTTTTGCAGCGGCCTCTTCTATCGCCTCGCACCTCATTCCATAACCGTCTTTGAGCCGGTGGGGAATATGGAATTCCACATTCGCCCCGAGAAGGCTGAGAGCTGCTTTCAGCATGACGATGGACGAGGTGCCATCGACGTCGTAATCGCCGTAGAGCAGGACGGGTTCGCGCGAAAAGGCGGCATTCAAGATGCGGCGGGTGGCGATTTCCATGTCCAGCATCAACGACGGGTCATGCAGAGCGGCGAGTGAAGGCCGAAGGAATTCGTTTGCCTCGTGGTGGGTTAGAAAGCCGCGCGAGGCAAGCACCCCAGCAAGAAGCGGGCCGACGCCGAGTTGTTGGGATAGCAGCTTGATTATCTGCTCATCAGCTTGAGACGAGATCCAGCGCGCGGCGGGGCGGGCGCGGTGGTCGAAGGCGATCGGGGCCATCAATTCCGAGAGAAATAGCCGGAAATCGGGCCGTCCTCTTCGTCCTCATCGTCGTACAGGTCGCTGTCGCCAACAGCAACATCGGCGAAGATATCTTCAAATTCCTCGAACCAATCAGTGCGCGCCTGATACACGTAGACATGGTGGCCGTATTCGAAAGAAATCTCGAGCTCGCAGGTGAAACCTTCGAATTTTTGAAGCTCTTTTAACCGTGACTCGTAGCTGCGTTTTTCTTCGCGGCTCAGTTCGGAGCTTTCGAGGCGCTCGAGGATCTCGTCAATCGAGACCTGGGAGAAAAGGCGCTCGTAAAAGACGACGAGCTTCGAGCCGGACTTCTCTGCCGTTTTGAGGAACTCCGAGAAGGCGGGACGGCGCTTGGCGTCCCAATAGACGACGTTAAGTCCCTCGAAACCCGAATCGGTATAAAAGATCGCAAAATCCTCCTGGGCCAATTGCGACAGAACTTCCTTTTTTAAAGCTGCCAGGTCAAGGGCCATTCGCCTTCCACACTACCAAACCACGCATTTTGTTCGGGTTATCTTTCGCTTTTGGACAAATCCTTACGGCGGAGCTGGCACTTTGAAGGATTTTAGTTCGTCTGAAGAATAGAGGAAATTGGGCGAGGTTCACTTATGAAGGGCATTGTTGTGGCCGTATGTTACATGGTTCTGGTAGTGACGGCGCTGATCGCCATCACGCAGGGATAACCGGACAAAAGGTTACGATCAACGACTATTCCTGGTGGAATGAGTACCAGTTTCGCCCGCGTTTTCTCGTGAAGTCGGTCATTGTGGAACAGGGATAGAATTTTAGTGGAACGCTCGAAAGGCGCACCCGTTGCTGTGGTTCGAATCGCCGCTATCTTCTTATGGTTGTGCGCCGGCGCGGGTATTTTGTCCGCACAGAGTGGGAATATCCGCGTGGGAAATCAGCCCATCCCTGGCGCCACTGTGACGGTCAGCCAAGATGGGCAGCACTACTCGACGGTAACCGACGCCGACGGCCATTTCTTCATTTCCGTTCCAACCGGTGAATGGACTGTGGAAGTCAACATGTTCGGCTTCGATCCGCTGAAGCAGGTTGTAAGGCTCGCGCCGGGCGCGCCGGTGAACCTGCAACTAAAGCTGGCGGAATCGCCGCTCGCGGCCCGGCTGAGGCAGTTCGCCCAAAGACAGAACGGCGGCGAATTGGCGCTTGGTCCTAACCTCCAGAACGCCGGTGGACCGGCCGGAATTTCGCCGCAAGCAGAGTTGCAGAACGCGCTGAATGGAGAAACTCCGGCGCAGTTCAGCGCGCAGGGCGGAGGAAATGAATCGTTTCTCGTGTCGGGAAGTCTGAGCCAAGGCATGGCTCAGAATGCGCCGGCCGATACCAACGGCTTCGGTATTCCTGGCGCCGGATTCGGCCCGGGTCAAGGTATGTCGGCAACGCAATCGGGAAGCGGCATGAACGGCGCGGCAAGCGGATTCACGCAGAATGCAACCCTGAGTAATGGCGCGGGTAACGGAAATGGCGCGAATGCCCCAGGCCCCGGTGGATTCGGGCCAGGAGGTGGCGGGGGCGGAGGATTCGGCGGTGGCGGATTTGGCGGCGGAGGCGGCGGATTTGGTGGAGGCGGTGGACGCGGCTTCGGTGGCGGCGGAGGCGGCGGAGGCCCGCGAAACCGGCAGGGAGGCCCGGGCGGATTTCGAGCCGGTGCGTTCGGAAACCGGCGTCAGGCGAACCAGATACACGGCATGCTTTCGATGCAGTTGGGAAATTCGGCGGTAGATGCGAAGTCTTTTTCGGTAACGGGCCAAAGTGTGATTCAGCCGGCGTACGCCCAGAGCCGCTTCAGCGGGGTGGTGGGCGGGCCACTCGTGATCCCCGGGCTGGTGAAGGACCCTTCGACCTTCTTCTTTATAAGTTATTTCGGGACGAGGAATCGCAATCCAAATACATTTACCGAGACCGTTCCCACCGATTTGGAGCGCACCGGAAATTTTTCGGAAGCCGTCACTTCAACCGGCACGACGGCCCAAATTTTCGATCCGAGCACGCACCAGCCGTTTCCCGGCAATATTATTCCCACGTCGCTATTGAACCCGATTTCGTTGAAGCTGCTTTCCTATTTCCCGCTGCCGAACCAGCCGGGGGTAGTGAATAACTATCAGTACTTAGTCTCGTCGGCGCAGAATACAGACAATGTTGGGTTTCGGATTCAGAGGAATGTCAGCGAGAAGGACCGCCTGTCGTACCAGTTGAACGTTCAGGACCGTAACAGCCAAACTCCGCAAGCGTTCGGATTCGAGGATCCGATACAAGGGTTTGGTCTGCGGACGAGCTTGGGATGGACGCACAATGTAACGCCGACGTCGATCAACAGTCTAACGTTCACATTCAATCGCAACCGGAACGAGACGCTGCCTTTCTTCGCCAACGGATCGAACGTGGCCGCCGACCTGGGCATCTTGGGCACGTCTACGAATCCGCTGAATTACGGGCCGCCGAATCTGAGTTTTACCAATTTTGGCTCCTTGACGGATTCGTCGTACACCTTAACCAGGAACCAGAGCCAGTCGTTATTAGACGGCGTGGTCCTAAGCCGTGGAACCCACACCATCATGTTTGGCGCGCAATATCAGCGTAACGATCTGTCGACGCAAACGGATCAGAACGGGCGCGGAACATACACGTTTACAGGAACGTTGACCAGCCAAATTGGAGCCGACCGCCAGCCAGTGGCAGGAACCGGATTTGATTTAGCGGATTATCTGCTGGGGTTGCCGGAATCGGCGACGATCACTTACGGCGACCGAAGTTTCTACTTTAACGAGAATGTATTGAGCGGCTATATTCAGGACGACTGGCGTATTAACTCGCGATTGACGCTGCTTTACGGCACGCGTTACGAGTTTTTTCAACCATTCACCGAGAAATATGGTCTCTTGACCAACCTGGACATAGCGCCGGGATATACGGCAGTTAGCTTAGTTACTCCGGAATCGGCGCTCGGTCCTTACACAGGAGCGTTTCCGCCTGCTCTCGTCAACCCCGATTACAAAAACTTCGGTCCTCGCGTGGGCATCGCATGGCGAGTTCCGGGCATCAAGCGCTCGACGGTAGTGCGGGCTGGATACGGAATCTATTACAACGGGCAGGCGTATTACAATTTTCCGCTGCGGATGGCGCAGCAACCGCCGTTTGCTGTCTCAAATAACGTAGTTTCGAACATTGCCGACCCGCTCACTGTGGTCGATGGGTTTCTGGGTGCAGTGCCGGGCAAGAACCTATTAAACACATACGCGATCAACCGCTACTATCAGACGCCGTATGCCCAGACGTGGACGTTTTCCATTCAACACGAATTGACCCATGGGATGTTTGTCGAGGGAACGTATGTGGGAACAAAAGGAACGGATCTGGACGTATTTCTCTCCCCCAATAGCGCGCCGCCGGGCACTCCGTTCGATTCGGAAGACCGGCTGCCGATCAAGAATGCGACGACGTTCACTTACGACACGCCTGTAGGAAACTCGAGTTACAACGGAATGCTGCTGCGGCTGGCGCAGCGCTTCAATCACGGTATTTCATTCCGGGCAACATACACGTGGTCGAAATCCGTCGACGACGCATCGAGTTTCACGGGACCGGGCGGCGGGACGGTAGTCCAGAATTACCGCGATATCGAGGCGGAGCGCTCGTTATCGCCGTTCAACCGCAGCCAGGTATTCGACATGATTTTTGTCTTCACTTCGCATTTCCGGGAACACGAAGATACGGTGGCGGCAAAGCTCTTGAAGAACTGGTCGGTCAGCGGCAGCATTACAGCCGAGACGGGCACGCCGCTTACTGCCACTGTCCTTGGCAACCAGGCCAATATCGCTGGAAGCGGCAACATTGGCAGTGGGCGAGCTGAAGCGACGGGCGAGAGCATAGAGTCGAGCGCGGGCTTTTTCAATCTAAACGCATTCACCGTGCCGCTGGCCGGACAATACGGCAACGCGGGGCGCTACACGATACCTGGGCCGGGCTTGTTTACGCTCAACGCGACGTTTGGCCGGGCGTTCCAGTTCGGCGAAACGCGGCGGCGGATCGAGTTCCGGATTGAAGGGAACAACGTGCTGAACAACGTGAATTACTCGAGCGTCAATACCGTTGTGAACGCAACTAACTATGGACTCGCGACGGCGGCCGGCACGATGCGGCAACTGGATGCCGTAGTGCGATTCAGGTTCTAGTTATGAGGCCGGGGCGCCCATTGAGAATCGCCGCTGTCATCGTTTCAGCGATGCTGGCGGGGCAACCCGTTTTCGCCCAAATAGCAGGCGGCATCCCTCCGCCTCCCGCTCCTCCGCCCGATGCCCAGGGAAGGGTTCGCACTCGCGGCCGTGCCACGTTCTCTGTGACGATGAGCCAGGTAATTGTCAATGTATCGGTGACGGACCGGAACGGCAAGCCCATCGAGAATTTGACCAAGGACGATTTTCAACTGTATGAGGATGGCAAGTTACAGAAGCTCGAGGCCTGCGAGTTTCAACGATTGGGGACGAAACCGCTGCCGCCGCTGACTCCGGAAACACAGTTTGCGCAGCGTCCCGCGCAACAGCCCAGCGAAACGCCGGCACCCTCGAGCAGCCAAAGCCCGTTTAACAACGAGATGCTTTCGAAGTATCAGGACCGGCGGCTGATTGTGATGTTGTTCGATTTTTCGTCGATGGACATTCCGGAGCAGATTCGCGCCCGCGACGCGGCATTGAAATTTCTGGCGAAGCAGATGACGGCGAGCGATATGGTTTCCATTGTGGTTTTTGGCAGTGAGCTGAAAACCATCCAGGACTTCACTTCGGACCGGGATCTGCTGACCCAGGATATACATAGCTTCCACATCGGGGAAGCGTCGGATTTGGTGTCTTTGGCCGATACGGGCCCGGACGCGCAGGATGCGAGCGGCATGTTCACGCCGGACGACACAGAGTTCAACATTTTTAATACGGACCGGAAGCTGGCGGCACTGCAGGAAGCGGCGCAGAAGCTGATGCAATATCCGGAGAAGAAAGCATTAGTTTACGTTTCGAGCGGTGTAAATAAGACGGGCGTGGATAATCAGTCGCAGTTGGAAGCTACGGTGAATGCGGCCGTGAAGGCGAATGTGGCGTTCTTTCCGATAGACGCACGCGGTCTTGTGGCGCAGATACCGGGCGGAGATGCAACGCAGGCGGGAGCCGCGGGCAACAATCTCTACAGCGGAGCGGGTCAGCGCAGCTTGAAGGATACGTTCCAGGATTCGCAGGAGACGCTGTATACGCTGGCGGCGGATACGGGCGGCAAGGCGCTGTTGGACGACAACGACCTGGTTGACGGGCTGCGCGAGGTGCAGCAAGACATCAACAGCTACTACATTCTGGCGTACGAAAGCTCGAACCAGGCTCAGGACGGAAAGTATCGGCGGATTCAAGTGAAGCTCGCGCCGGGCAGAGCCACCCTGAGAGCGAAGCTCGATTACCGCAAAGGATATTTCGCTCCGGTGCCGTTTGGCAAGATGCACGATAGCGATAAAGAGACGCAGTTGCAGACCGCGCTAGAGAGCGAGAATCCGGTGACCGATCTGCCGCTGGCGGTTGAGGTGGATTACTTCCGCTTGGAAAAGAATAAATATTTCGTACCCCTCACGGTCAGGATTCCGGGTTCGGCGCTTTCGTTCAAGGGAAAAGGAACGAAGCGCGCGACGGCGCTCGATTTCATCGCGCAAGTGCGGGATGCGAAGAACCGGGCAGCCGACCAGGTTCGCGACATCATTCCGTTGAAGGTGAACGAGGACATAGCGGGCCAGGTTGAACATAAGCAGATTGAGTACGATACCGGGCTGACGCTGCCGCCTGGCAAATACACGCTGAAGTTCGTAGCGCGGGAAAATGGCGAGGGCAAAGTCGGCACGTTTCAGATGCCGTTCATCGTGCCGGAGTTAGACAGCGCGAAAACGCTACGATTGAGCTCGCTCGTGCTGAGTAACCAGATACAGCCGGTAAAGGAGCAGCTTGCCGGCGTAAAAAATAGCAAAAAGCTTACGGCGCAAGACCCGCTGATAGGCGATAACGGCCAGAAAATTGTGCCGAACGTGACGCGTGTCTTTCACCCTGGACAGAATTTGTACGCTTTTCTCGAAGTTTACGATCCGACGGTGCCGGAGAATATGCCAGCTAACTTCAAGGTTGCTAGCATCGCGTCGAGCCTGGCGCTTTATAGCGGCGATAAGAAAGTGTTTGAGACACCTCCGCAGCAGTTGCGCAGGTTCAACACTAAACGTGACGGGACCATGGACCTGCGCTTTCAGACTTCTTTGAAAGATGTAAAGCCGGGCCGATATACGTGCCAGGTCAACGTGATTGACGAACTCGGACGGAAATTCGCGTTTCCGAGAGTTTCTCTTGTGGTTGTGGGGAACCAGGCGCAAAGGGCGAGTTTGTAAGAATCGAGCTACTTTGGCGTTTAGCTGGCTTATATGGCCAATCGTGATGCCCACGCAGCGTTAACTTACTTGGAATGTGGCGCGTGCACAGATTGGACCATATAAGGCGACATAAACCGGCCAATCCATTTGATTACAGAGCGCTTGCGCTGAAGCAAAGGTCCAAATAGATTAGCCGGTTTATTTTGGCTTTCGCGTCACATCCGCTCCCTCGCGGTCGCGGCTCGGAAGCGCGCCCTGTGCGGGTTCAGACACCGGACCGAGCCGCGTGCGCCAGCAAGCGGTCCGCTTACGTCCGGCGTTTAGCTGACGCGTAGATTTCTGCCATCAGCTTCATATCGCGCAATCCTTCCTCGCCATTAGGCTTCGGCTCTTTATCGGAGTTGACGCAATCTGCGAAGTACTCGCCTTCACGCAAGAACTGCGCGGGATCTTTTTCATTTTCCAACTGCTCGATCGGCGGCTGGCCGTGAATATGGGCGGTGAGATGAATGCCTTCGTAAGCGAAGGCGGGTTCCAGATGCACATAGCCGTTTGATCCGTAGACGGTGTACGAGCCGGGCATATTCGCTCCGTAAGTAGTTGTACAACTTGTGACAATGCCCGAAGGAAATTTCATGGTCCAGGACAGGTTCTCCTCGACTTCGTTGAAACGCCCGTCATGGTCGATAACTGATGAGTAGCCTTCGAGCGCGGCAGGCTCTTCGCCGGTGAGATAGCGGCACGCGTTCAAGGAATAAATGCCAACGTCCATCAGCGGACCGCCCCCGGCCAATTCCTTATTCAAACGCCACTCGCCCGGTCTGATATTGAATCCATTTGCGCTCGAAATCGATTGAACTTTTCCGAGCTTTCCATCGCGGATCATTTTGATTGCAGCGAGATTCGTGGGCTCGAGCTGGCAGCGATAAGCGATCATGAGCTTCTTGTTGGCTTTGCGGCAAGCGTCAATCATGGCCTGACTATCCTTCACCGTCGTCGCCATGGGTTTCTCGCACAGCACGTGCTTTCCGGCTTTCGCCGAGCGGATGGTGTACTCGGCATGCATGCTGTTGGGGAGGGCCACGTAAACGGCATCAATCTCTTTGTTCCCCGCCATTTCGTCCATGTTTTTGTAATCGTAGATGCTGCTGGTTGGGACGTTGTACTGGGCGGCTATTTTCTCAGCTTTATCGCGGTGACCGCTGACAAGTCCGGTGATGCGGCATTTCGACGAGGTTTTCACACCCGGCATGAAGTGTTGCATGGAGATGCGGCCAAGTCCGATGATGGCGTAGCCGATGTTCTTTCCTTCATCGCGGGCCTCAGCAAACGGAGCCAATCGGGACAGCAGAGCGCCCCCGGCGAGAGCTCTTCCCAACTGCCGGCGGTTCAAGTCCATGGAATTAAATCCTCTTCGAAAACGATATCGCAGGCGAATCGAAGCGCACAGGCGTTTGGTGCCGTTGTGCGCGATTCGAGCGTGAGACTCGCGCTGAAATGGGGCAAGCGAGATTTGCACTGTGGCGGAGATGCGGGGCGAGAGCCTACAATGGCAGCGGTATGGCGAAAATTGGAAAACCTGCTTGCGCGGCTCCAACAGGCGATAGATGCGGCGAGGGCGCGGTTTGGCACGAAGGGGAGAACGCGCTTTACTGGTGCGACATCAATCGCTTTCTGATTCATCGGTTCGATGAAAAGGACAAGCACGTAAAGACGTGGCTTTTCGACGAGCCGGTGACGGCTTTGGCGCTTACCGATCGCGACGATACGCTGGCCGTCGCGCTTGGATCGGGCCTGATTCTTTGGCAGCCTGAGCGGGATTCAAGAGAGAATCATGGCTTCCGTCTTCCTGGTTGGCCGCGTGTGCGCTTGAACGATGGCCGGCCGGATCCGAGGGGATCGTTCTGGGTGGGGTCGATGAGAAATAACGTGAACCCGGACGGGTCGGTTGGCGAAGATGGCGGGACCGATGGTGTGTTGTTCCGGATCGACCCCGACGGGACGATTAGCGAATGGCGGCGCGGCCTCGGGATTTCGAATACGCTGACCTGGAGCCCTTCGGAGGATCGCTTCTACTTTGCCGATACGCTGGCAAACGAAGTTCGCGTCTACGATTACGACAACACGACAGGCGCGATCAGTGAGGAACGGCTCTTTTTGAAGGATTTTCCGCGCGGCAAACCCGATGGTTCAGCCATGGATGCCGAGGGTTATTTATGGAATTGCCGGTATGGAGGCGGCTCGATCGTTCGCGTTGCGCCAGATGGCGGAGTTGACCGCGTAATCGATATGCCGGTGACCAATATCACGACCTGCACGTTCGGGGGACCTGACCTGACGACGCTCTACGTTACGACTGCCTCAAACGGAGCGGGCGCGAGTGAAAGATTGGCGGGCAGCGTGTTTTTCATCGAAACAGACGTCAAAGGACAGAGGGAGAACCGGTTTCGCGCTCACGCGCGTTAGAAGCTGCGAAAAATAGCAAAACCGCTCCCTCGCGGTCGCGGCTCGGTTACGATTATCAATCAGGAGGGAGACGATGGCTGCCAAAGCCCAACAGTTTGTTACGCAGAACGAATTGCGACTACTGAATGAGTTGAAGAGTTTTCTGCAGATTCCGAGCATCAGTACGCTGCCCGAGCACAGAGAAGATGTGGCGAGAGCGGCCGGCTTTGTAGCGGAAAAAATGAAGGCTGCGGGTTTGGAGAACGTGGAGATCATCAAGACAGCGAAACATCCGCTTGTTTATGGCGATTGGCTGCACGCAAAAGGCAAGCCGACGGTACTGTGCTACGGCCATTACGATGTGCAGCCGCCCGATCCGCTTGACCTGTGGTTGACGCCACCGTTTGAACCTTCCGAACGCAACGGAAACTTGTATGCGCGGGGAGCATGTGACGACAAGGGACAGATGTACATGCACATTAAGGCGGTCGAGGCACTTTTCGCCGTATACGGCAAGCTTCCTGTGAACGTGAAATTCTTGATTGAAGGCGAGGAAGAGGTCGGTGGAGAATCGATCTCCGAGTTCGTCCCGAAGCACAAAGAGAAGCTGAAGGCCGACGTGGCGCTTGTATCGGACACGGAGCTGTTCGCTGACGGAGTGCCGACGTTGTGTGTAGGACTGCGGGGACTGGTGTACATGGAGGTAGAAGCGCAGGGACCTTCGCGCGACCTGCACTCCGGCATTTACGGCGGCGCAGCTCCGAATCCAGTGTATGGACTGATTGAGCTGCTCGCAAAGGCCAAGGATGCCGATGGGCACATTCAGATTCCCGGTTTCTACAACGACGTGGCGGAGCCAGCGGCTGCGGAAGTAGAGAGTTGGCGGCGACTACCCTTCTCGGAAGAGAAATTCTTGAGAGAGGAAGTGGGTTCGACAGTACTGACCGGTGAGCCGAAGCAGAGCGTGCTGGCGCGCATCTGGGTGCGACCCACGTTTGAGGTGCACGGCATTGCCGGGGGCTTTACAGGCGCGGGCGCGAAGACGGTCATTCCGGCCACGGCCACCGCGAAAGTTTCGTTCCGGCTCGTCCCGAATCAAGATCCTGGCAAAGTTGTCAGCGCATTTAAAGAATGGGTAGCGAAGAATACCCCGAAAGGGATCAGGAATGAAGTGCGTGTGCTGAGCGCAGGACCGGGAATCGTGGTGAATCCCGATCATCCGGCCATTCATGTGGCCGCTGAGGCGTTCACGGAGATGTTGGGTACGCCGACCGTATTCATACGGGGAGGCGGATCAATTCCCATTGTTGGAGAGTTTGCCGAACACCTGGGCATACCCACCGTTTTGATGGGATTCGGGCTACCCGACGACGGGCTGCATTCGCCGAATGAAAAATACCGGATCAGCAATTTCTATCAAGGCATTGTCACAATCGCGCATTTCTTTGAGAAATACGGGGCGAGCGCGTAGGTTTGGCTGGACATGTTTCGGAAGGTACTTGTAGCGAACCGGGGGGAGATTGCGGTACGCATTATCAGGGCGTTGAAGGAAATGGAGATCGCGAGTGTTGCGGTCTTCTCGGATGCAGACCGCACCGCGCTTCACGTCATGATGGCGGATGAAGCGGTTGCGATTGGACCGGCGGCTTCGAAAGAAAGCTATCTTGCAATCGACAAAATTATTTCCGCGGCCCGGGAAACAGGCGCCGAGGCGATACATCCTGGTTATGGGTTCCTAAGTGAAAATGCCGCGTTCGCGCGTGCGTGCTCCAGCGCTCGCATCAAATTCATTGGGCCAACGTCACAGGCTATCGAGCATATGGGATCGAAGACAGCGGCGCGGCGTCTTGCGCGTGAGGTGGGAGCGCCCGTCGTTCCTGGAACAGAACATGGCGTCGCCGATGCTGCCGAGGCAAAGGCGATTGCCGGGCGAATCGGATATCCGGTGCTGTTGAAAGCCGCTGCCGGTGGCGGGGGAAAAGGCATGCGCCGTGTGAACAGCGATAGAGATCTCGATGATGCGCTTCATACTGCGAGCGGCGAGGCAGAGCGGGCTTTCGGCTCGGGCGAAATCTATATCGAGAAGCTGATAGAAAAACCTCGACACATCGAGGTCCAGGTTCTTGGCGATGAGCATGGTCATCTCATCCATCTGGGGGAACGGGAATGCTCGATTCAACGGCGGCATCAAAAAGTGGTCGAAGAATCGCCATCGCCACTCGTCGAGCGGGTCGACGGACTTCGAGAGCGTCTGGGCGAGGCGGCCTTGAAGATTTGCCGCGCCGCCGAATACTGGAACGCCGGCACTCTCGAATTTTTAGCGGATCAGGAGGGAAATTTTTACTTTTTGGAAATGAATACGCGCCTTCAGGTGGAGCATCCGGTCACAGAACTCGTCACCGGCGTTGACCTAGTTCGGTGGCAACTGAAAATTGCGGCAGGCGAACAGCTCACTCTCCGCCAGGAGGATGTCCAGCCGCGGGGCTCGGCGATCGAGTGCCGCATATACGCGGAGGATGCGGATGAAGGTTTCCTTCCAAGTCCAGGCAAAATCTCTGGCTATGCAGAACCGGGCGGTCCGGGCGTGCGCGTGGATGCCGGTGTTTACGACGGATGGAATGTTCCCATCGATTACGATCCGCTGCTGGCCAAAATGATCGTGTGGGCGGAAACGCGCGAGGCCGCGGTAGCGAGAATGCGGCGAGCAGTTTCGGAGTACCATATTTCCGGAATCACTACGAACCTGGGCTTGTTCTCCGCCATTATGTCGGACGCGCTGTTCCGTGCAGGCATGCTTCACACAGGCTTTCTCGAAGAGTTTCAGTCAAGAACTTCGCCGCGCGGTAGCGAAGAGGGGGAAATATTTGCGGCTATGGTTGGCTGCGTTTTTGCCGGACAAACCGATGCGGCCGGCCCTACGCCGAATCATCTGTCGCCTTCTTCAACATGGCTTCGCAACGGTCTGCGCGATCTTCAAAGATGAAGCTACGCATCGAGGCCGGAGCGGATGAATACTTTCTCGAACTGCTCTCGCGGGATGATCTGGTGGAATACGAGCTCTCGGGCGCATCGAAGAGAAATGGAACGCTATCGATACGCGAAGCATCGCCCAGCGTGTTTTCAATTCTCGAGGGCCATCGCAGCTTCACAATACGAGTGGCGAGGCAAGACGATTGGCTCGAGGCATGGGTGAATGGAAGGCGGCTGCGATTCCGTATTTCCGATCCCCGCAACCGGGCTCGCGCCGGGCGCAGTCTCCTGGCGTCGGGGCCAAGAGAGCTTCGCGCCCTAATGCCCGGCAAAGTGGTAAAGCTGCTGGTAAAAGAAGGCGATGAAGTAAGCGCGGGCACGGGTCTTATCGTCGTGGAAGCCATGAAGATGCAGAATGAAATGAAGTCGCCGAAAGACGGGCGGGTCGGGCGTATTCACGTAGGCGAAGGCTCGGCCGTTGGAGCCGGCGAAGCTCTGCTGGTTATCGAATAGCATGTCCATCGAGAACTGCCCAAAGTGCAATGGAACGGGCTGGATCAGTAGCGATCGCGACGGCCTGGCCGTGGCTGAACGCTGCGCATGCGTGGAGGAGGAACGGATCGAGACCCTTTCCGAAAAATCTCAAATTCCATCTAACTTTTCCAAAGCTTCGTTCGAAAACTTTCTTCTGCCGCAGGACAATCCAACTGCCCAGCGCGGACTAGCCGATGTGATGCTGGCTGTCAGCGCGTTTGCGCGTAATTATCCCAAGAATTCGAAACCAGGTCTGCTACTTGTAGGTCCGCCGGGAACCGGCAAAACTCATCTCGCTGTCGCCGTGCTTCAGTTTTTGCTCTCCGAGGGGCATGAAGGCATTTTTTACGACTATCAAAATCTTCTCGAACGGATACGCGCCGGCTATAACGAAACGTTGGGGACGAGCAGCCGCGAAGCTTACCTGTCGGCGTTGGATTCGGAGATTCTGCTGCTTGATGATTTGGGAGCGCATCGTGTCACGGATTGGGTGGAAGACACGGTTACGGCCATAGTCACGCACCGCTATAATCACCGGAAGACTTTGATCGCGACGACGAACCTGGTGGATCCTGAAATAAGCGCTTCCGTCATCGAGAAAGGAAAGGGTGTAGCTCCGGCGTACAAGATCACGCTCGAAGAACGCATCGGCGAGCGCGCCCGCTCCCGCTTGTTTGAAATGTGCAAAGTGATTCGAATGCCGAATATTGAGGACTATCGCATTCGCCGCGGCAAGGAATCAACCAGTTGGAAGTAAACCCCCGGCTCCGATTTTAGCTATGCAGGAAACTGAACTTCTGCGTTCCGCCATTCCCGGCAGCGCTCCGGTTTTGCGTGGCACGCTCCGGGCGCTTTTCCTTTTCGACATCGCCGAAGAGATTGACCTGCAACAGCTCCACTCGATTCTTGGGACCAGCCCGAGCAAGCGGGAGCCCTCTTTCGTGCACATCACTCCAGAATACGTTCGATATGAGCGACCGCCCGTCCTCGATCATATTTCGCCGTGCACTACCAGCGCCGGGCAGGTTTTGTCGGGGCGAGTGCGATATTTCGATTACGGCGTGGCGAGCATCGAACTGCAACTGGGAATCGCCGGGGGTTGGCAGGAGCTGATCAGGGTAGCGAATCGGTGGTTCGAGTCGGCGGAGCTCGAGGAGCGGGCGCAAGAGGCGCTGCGTGCGCATTTGGAGCGAACGCGAGTAACGTTAAAGAAGGCATACGAGGGGTGGACATCAGAAGAATACTACATAGTACAGCTCGATCCAATTCTGTCTCCCAACGGGCTCGTCACAAGCGAGGAACTCCTGCGGGAGTGCGGCGGATATCTCGCCCAACTCGTACGCGGAGAAGAGTCTCCACTGGCGATGAGCGAGCGACAGGAGGTGCTTCAGGCTTCGATGTCTTATTACACGACCGATCTGCTGGTGGTCGGTTGGACTGCGGCTGTTGTCTACGACACTCCCGCCGGCGCGCGGGCCACGGTCGATCTGCTCGAATACGCCAACACGCAGCTGCTCGAATTTCGATACTACGACGAGGTTTTGACGCGCGTGCTCGAGAGTGTGTACAAGACTTTGGACCGGCGTCGACGATTTTTCTCGCGCTGGGATCTCGTGTCCAAAGCCCGGCAGCTTAATTCAATCCGGATCGAGATTCGAGAACTCTCGGAGCGCACTGACAACGCCATCAAGTTTTTGAGCGACATGTTTTATGCCCGAGCCTATAGGTTGGCAGCCATACGGATCGGTGTCGAGGACTACCACAGCCTCGTGAACGAGAAACTTTCGACTGCGGGCGAACTTTATGACTCGATGGTAAACGAATTTCACCAGGGACGGGCCTTTATCCTGGAGCTGCTGGTTGTCATCATCCTCATAATCGAGCTTGTGTTTTTGTTTCGCGGGGGCAAATAAAGCGGATTCTAAACGATCAAGAAAAAAATGCCGCCTCGAAAGGCGGCATGGCGGGTCTGGAGACCCGCTCCACCAGGCTTAGTTCCGAGACGCCTGCTCGTAATTCCACGCCAGGCGGAACATCGTTGCTTCGTCAAAATGCTTTGCTAGGATTTGCAGTCCCACCGGCAAACCATCGCGCGTTTTGCCGCAGGGCACGCTCATGCACGGCACTCCGCTCAAGTCGCCTGTGATGGTGTAGATGTCTGAAAGGTACATCGACATGGGGTCATCAACTTTTTCGCCGATGCGAAACGCCGGGAAGGGAGATACCGGCGTGACGAGGGCATCCACTTCTTCGAACGCCTTCGCGAAATCCCGCGCGATCAACGCCCGCACTTTTTGAGCTTTCAGATAATAAGCATCGTAGTAACCCGCGCTCAGAACATAGGTACCGAGCATGATGCGGCGTTTGACTTCAGTCCCGAAGCAGGCGCCGCGCGTGTTCCGGTACATGCCGGACAAGGTGTCCGCTTCGGTTCGAACGGTGTAGCGGACGCCATCGTAGCGTGCCAGATTTGAGCTGGCCTCCGCCGTTGCAATGATGTAATAACAGGCGACTGCGTACCGGGTGTGCGGCAAGCTGATCTCCCGGACTTCGCAGCCCAGTTCCTCGAGCTTCGCGATGGCCTCGCGGACCGGCAGTCCGCTGTCGTCTGCAAGGCCATCGAAATATTCTCGCGGCACGCCTACTTTCAAGCCCTTAACATCTCGCTTCATCAGCGTGAGGTAGTCGTCCACAGGCGCGAAAGCAGATGTGGAATCAGCCTCGTCGCGGCCTGCCATTACTTTCAGCACCAGAGCCGCGTCTTCCACGTTGCGGCCAAATGGACCGATGTGATCGAGCGAGCTGGCAAAAGCGACTAAGCCGTAGCGTGAGACGCGGCCATAGGTCGGCGTCACGCCGACAACGCCACAAAAACTGGCCGGTTGGCGAATCGATCCGCCTGTGTCGGAACCGAGGGAAACCACGCAGGCGCCTTGTGCGACGGCCGCCGCCGATCCACCGCTCGATCCGCCGGGCACGCGATCGAGCGCTACCGGATTGCGCACCGGCCCATAAGCGGAATTCTCGTTTGAAGAGCCCATCGCAAATTCATCGCAGTTGAGTTTGCCGATTATCGCCGCTCCAGCTTCCTCGAGTCGCACAATCGCTGTAGCGTCGTAGGGCGGAATGTAATGCTCGAGCATTTTCGAGCCGCACGTCGTGCGAAGACCCTTGGTGACGATAACGTCTTTCACACCGAGCGGCACGCCGGCAAGCTCACCTGGATACTCGCCTTTCGCAATTTTCGCGTCCACGCGATTCGCGGCGACGAGCGCGCGTTCAGAACTAAACGTAAGAAACGCGTTTGTTTTTGGGTTTTCCCGCTCGGCGTTTTCGACGGCCGCAGTCACCAGTTCGACCGCGCTAAATTCTTTCGCCCGCAGACCATCGCGAATTTGCGAAATCGTCAGACTTGCGACAGTCGGAAGATTGCTCATCGCTCGATGACCCGGGGCACTTTGAAGTAGCCCGCTCCCGCCACGGGCGCGTTAGCGATAGCTTCTTCGTTACTAAGCGGATCGAGCGGATGGTCCTCACGCAGCGTTGCGGTCTCGTCGGCTTCAAACAGAACCTGAGCCATTGGAGCTACATCTTTCGTGTCGAGCTCGTTCAACTGGCCTATATGAGCCAAAATTTCTCCCAGATCGTGGGACATGCGGGCTATTTCTTCGTCGGAGAGCCGGAGATTTGCCAGATCGGCTACGTAGCGGACGTCTTCTGTTTTCAGTTTCAAGCCGATGCCTTCCTGCGCGAGAGCTGATATACCTTCTTTAGCATAGGGTCGGCAATGCGATCCGCCTCATCGCTGGAACAATTTTTTGGCGTGAACATTTCCTGCGCGGTTAACGGCGTATGCGTCGCCTGCGGCTCACGGCGCGGAACTCGAAGACGAAACTCGATCGATTGGATCTCGAGACCAGGCAGTAAAAGGCAGATGCGCTCCAAAATTTGAGACTCGAGAGTTCGTAGCTGCCGCTGCCAGATCATATCCTCCGCCTCGACGACCAGCGTCTTGCGTACCAGCCGCAGTTGTGACGTGTGCCGAACAATCGCTTTGCCAACTGCAACCGGCCAGACTGCTTCAATTGTCCGGCGGTCGTCGAGAATTGAGCGCGGCTGTTTGGATTTTTGCAGAACTCTGGCGGCGCGTTCCATGCGGGCGGCTCTTCGAATTTTGTCGGGGGAGACTTGAGTGTAGCACGCAGGCGGCGCCGTCGGCTCGTACAAGGATGGATGTGACGGGTAAGGCGTTCTGGCTCTCGGGCCGGTAGATGTGCTCGGCGCTGTAACGTAAACCAATTCGCCGTGGAGCACGGACTTGTCAATTGTTCTGGTTCACCCTCGTTGCCACAACTGGCGACCAAACAAGAAGGGCCGCCCACGATTCTATTCGCTGCTTAATCTCACTTCTGGTGCTTTGGTTTAGATTTCGGATCGTTATCAGGCGCATCCGGCTTCATATCCTGATACTGGATTACAAGTGAGACGCGGCGATTTGCCGGATCCATGGGATTGTTGGGATTTCTGAGCTGACGGTCGGCGAAACCACGGACATAGCTGACCTGCTCGGGGCGGAGCCCTGCCTCTTCCATGAGGCGCCGAGCAGAGTTAGCACGGTCCACCGAGAGTTCCCAATTGGAATAGCCGTTTTTGTCGATGTACTGCGCTGCGTCGGTATGCCCTTCGATCAGCAAGCGATTTGGGACTTTCGCGATCTCCTTGGCGAGAGCGCTCAACAGCTCCTTGCCCTGATCGGTAGCGGCCGCGCTTCCGTTTTTGAAGAAGAATCCTCCTTGGGTCTCCATCAGTTCTACGCGCAGCCCTTCCGGGGTAATCATAATCTGAACCTGCTGATGAATGCGGGAGAAATCCTCGACTTTCTTCATCGCCTGTTCGAGCTTTTCGCGCAGCTTCGGCAGATCGTCCTTCTTCAGAGGTATACCTTCCCCAATGCCGGCGAGCTTGGTGCCAGTTTCCCTTCCGGCGCCACGAGGGTCCTGAAAGTATCCTCCGACCATTTTCTTGACTTTGTCACTCGTGTTTAGCAGCCAGAGCACGATGAACAGAGCCATCATGGCGGTCACGAAGTCGGCGTAGGCCACCTTCCAAGCTCCGCCGTGATGGCCGTGACCGGAAACGCGCTTTTTGACGATGATGATCGGTGCGTGTTCGGTAGGCACAACGGTCCCCTTTTATGCGGCCTGATTCTCGGCAGGCGGAGCCTCGGCCGCAGTGCCCCGGCAGTGGGCCTCGGTGTCTTGAAAATTCGGCCGCACGCTGGTTTGAATAGAGCGCCTGGCGTATTCCACTGCAATAATGGGCGAATCGCCGCGGATGAACGAATAAACGCCGACCCTTAGAAAGCGGAAGAAAGAGTCTTCTTCATCTTTCAGCTTTGCCATGTAGCCGGCAACAGGGCCAATGAGACCGTAGCAGAGGAGAATGCCAAGGAACGTACCTACCAAGGCTGCAGCTACCTTATGACCGATTTCCTCGGGTGGTCCGGCTAGAGCGCCCATCGTGATTACAACTCCCAGGACGGCCGCCACAATCCCCAGACCCGGCAAGGAGTCAGCCACCGTGCTGAGAGCAGAAATTGGCGCCTGGCCCTCGTGATGATGAACTTCCAGGTCAAGTTCCATGAGCTGGTCCAACTCGAATGGACTAGAAGCGCCGGCGACGTGAGTCCGGAGCGTGTCGCAAACGAATTCGAGCGCGTGATGATTGGCGAGAAATTTGGGATAGTTGGCGAAGACCTGGCTTTCGGCCGGCTTTTCCAAATCCGCTTCAAGAGCGCTCAAACCCTGACGTCTGGCGCGAGTGAAGAGCTCGAACATCATCTTCAGGTGGTCCAAATAAAAGCTCTTGGTAAACGGGCTGGGCTTGAGACAGCTCATGACGCCCTTCAAAATCTTGATTACCGTTGGAAGCGGGTTAGCGATGAGAAGCGTGCCGGCGGCCGCTCCACCGATGATGATCAGCTCAGCGGGCTGCATGAGCACTAGCAGATTTCCGTGCTCCAGAAGGTACCCCGCGATGATAGCGCCAAAAACTACGACAATGCCGATGATGACAAACATATGAGCGTCAGTGGATTGACTGAGCAATCCCCTTGCCACGTTATCGGCAGAGTTGTGGCGAACGTTTATAGGGGAGATCTGGGGAGCAAGACGAACTCCAGCCCGCAAAGCGAACCGTTCACAGCCGAAGAAGAGTCTCCAAATCAGGAAGCTCTGCCGGCAGGAACGCAGAATTGATCGAACGCGTCCAAGAGCCGCTGTGCGATCTGTGGAGCTGAGCTCGATTCAATGTCGCTGCGCTCGAGCACAAACACAGGCTTGCCGTCGCGAAACAGAGCGATTGAGGGCGAGGACGGGGGATAACCCACCAGCTTCTGGCGGACAGCGGAAACCGCTTCCAAATCTGCGCCGGCGAATACCGTTGCAGCCGAATCCGGCTTATTCGTGCCGTGCTTCAACGCGAGCCCAACCGCTGGCCGCGCCCTCCCGGCGGCGCAACCGCAGACCGAATTGATGACCATCAACACGGTGCCGGCGCCTGGGGCCAAGGCCGCCTCGACTTCCTGCGGGGTACGAGTCTCCTTCACACCGTATTGGGTGAGATCTTGACGCATAATGGCAATAAGCTGTTCGGGATAAGGCAAACGATCCTCCTGGTGAGATTGAATTAGGTTCACTTCCTATTGTGCCAAGCTCGCAGGCCAGAATTCGCCCAAGACGGGCGACAGGCGAATGAGACCGATCCGGGTTCTAGTGGCCGCGCCGTCTTTAGAAATTGTCGGCGGACAGTCGATTCAGGCATTCCGGCTGCTCGAAGCGCTTAAAAACCGGCCGGAAATCTGTGTTGCTTTTCAGCCGATCAATCCGCGCCTCAGTGTTCCGTTTCGGCCGCTACAGCGGATCAAGTATGTGCGGACTCTTGCGACGGAAGCCGTTTACGCGGCCGAGCTTTTTGCAAGATTGAGAACCGCCGACGTGGTGCACGCATTTACAGCGGGTTATTCCTCGTTCCTTCTGACGTTTGTTCCGCTGCTTGCCGCGGCGCGCGCCAATCGGAAACCGATCATTCTGAATTATCATGACGGACGCGCCGAAAGTCACTTCGAGCGCTCTCCGCTTGCGATCAAGCTGGCTCGCAAGGCCGACAGGATCGTAGTTCCCTCGGGCTACCTGGCCGGCATTTTCGCCCGTTTCGGACTCAAAGCTCGCCCAATTTTTAACATGATCGACGCATCCCGATTTTCATTTCGGGAACGGAGGAGGGTGAAGCCCTATTTTCTGCACAACCGCGGACTGGAGCGTCATTACAACCCTGCGTGTTCGCTGCGAGCTTTTGCGATTGTGCAGCGCAAGCATCCGGACGCAACGCTTGACGTAGCCCACGATGGACCTTTGCGAGGCGAATTGGAGGCTCTGGCGGAGGCGCTTGGGCTGAACAACGTGCGATTCCTGGGGGCCGTCGATCAGAACCGTATGCGAGATCTGTACGACGATGCAGAGATTTATTTGATGAGTCCCAATGCGGACAACATGCCGCTTTCTATCCTCGAGTGTTTCGCGAGCGGCGTACCTTTGGTCTCGACCGCCGCCGGAGGAGTGCCGTATATGGTCGAAGATGGAAGAACCGGGCTGCTCGTTCCGCCGAACGATCACCAGGCGTTGGCGACTGCGGCTCTCCGCCTGATTGAAGAGGAGGGTTTGGCGCTGCAGCTTGCGGCAAACGGCTTCAGAGAATGCGAACGGTATCAACCGGACAGGGTCGCAAAGGAATGGTGCGCCGTATACGGCGAACTCAGCGTACTGAAACAGAGGCGATAGATAAAGATGATGTGCCGCATCTCAAGGTCTGTACCAGATCCAAACATGGTGGCGTGCCAAGTGCGTGATTACGGGTATTATCTGAGAAGAGTCGACACATGCGTCTTTTGTGCTTATCGGCGTTGTGCGTATCCGCGGCCTTTGCATCCGATCTGTGTCAAGGTTGGCTTGTGAAGCGCCTACGCGTTGACCGCGGCTTCCTGAGGAACGCCTTCTTCTTTGCGCCTCTTGAGGAATGTCATCATCGAACGAAGCTCTGCGCCCACCTTTTCGACCGGCTGGTTTTTGGCTTTCTCGCGCATGGCGAGGAAATTTTTGCGGCCGGTCCGGTTCTCGTTGAGCCAGGCGCGCGCGAACTCGCCGGACTGGATCTCGGCTAGAATTTTCTTCATCTCTTTGCGCGTTTCGTCGGTGACAATGCGGGGGCCTCGCGTATAGTCCCCATACTCGGCTGTATCGGAGATCGAGTAACGCATGTAGCCGAGGCCGCCCTCATAAATCAAATCGACAATCAGCTTCAGCTCGTGCAGGCATTCGAAATAAGCGATTTCGGGTGCGTAGCCTGCTTCGGTTAGAGTTTCGAATCCCGCGCGGATGAGTTCGCTGACGCCGCCGCACAGAACCACCTGCTCGCCGAAGAGGTCGCTTTCTGTTTCTTCCCGGAACGTGGTCTCAATGACTCCGGCCTTCAGGCAGCCAAGAGCGAGAGCATAGGCCAGGGCGTTTTCGAGCGCTTTGCCTGAAGCGTCTTGCGCCACTGCTACAAGGGCGGGAACACCGACGCCTTCGGTGAACAATTCGCGTACGCGATGGCCGGGGGCTTTGGGCGCAATCATGGACACATCGACAGTGGCAGGCGGCTTGATTTCGCCGAAATGGATGTTGAACCCGTGGGCAAACATCAACGTTTTGCCTTTCGCCAGGTGAGGCTCGATATCCTTGCGGTAGGTATCGCCCTGCACGTGATCGGGCAGCAGCACCATGATGAAATCGCCGGTCTTCGAGGCATCTGCAACGCTCAAGACTTTGAGTCCGGCGGCTTCCGCTTTGGCGCGGCTCTTACTCCCCTGATACAGGCCGACAACGACATTGGCGCCTGAGTCGCGCAGGTTCAGCGCATGCGCGTGCCCCTGACTTCCATAACCGATAATGGCAACTGTTTTGCCCTGAAGCGGCGCCAAGCTGCCGTCTTTTTCATAGAAACGTTTTGACATGGGAATCCTTTTATTCCGCTCCTTCGAGCGCAAGCTCTTCCTGGGCCGCTCCTGTAGGAATCGGCGGCGAAAGCCGAAGCTTCTTGTTTTCGAGAGACATCGAGACGATGCCGGAGCGTGTGACTTCGATGTCGCCATAGCTGCGCATCACGTCGATGAATTCGTCGAGCTTCTCCGGGTCGCCCGTCGCCTCGAGAGCGAAGCCCTCGACGGTGGAATCGACCACGCGCGCCTGGAAAATCTCGGCTTCCTTTAAGATCGCGGTGCGGCTTTGCTGGGAGGCGCGCACACGAAGCAAAACCATCTCGCGGTTGACGGCGGGCGCCTCGGTGACATCGGTCGCTTGCAGGGTGTTGATCAGTTTGTTCATCTGCTTGATGACTTGAGCTCGAATAGCCGGTTCGACATCGACGGCGATAGTCATCCGCGATAGCGTAGGATCGAGCGTGCGAGCGACGGTCAAGCTCTCGATGTTGTAGCCGCGCTGGCCGAGAAGTCCGGTGACGCGCATCAGCGCGCCGGGCTTGTTTTCTAGCAAAAGGGAAATGATTTGCTGCATCGCGTCTTCTCCGCTACACGGCGACGGGCTGCGGCGGGCCAAGCAGCATTTCGCTAATCGCTCCGCCCGACGGCACCATGGGGTAGACATTCTCGTTCGGCGAAACCTTCACATTCAACAAATATGGACCGGGTTCGCGGACCGCTTCTTCGAGAGCGCGAGGCATCTCTGATACGTTTTCGACAGTGCGGCCTTTGAAGCCGTAAGCGCCCGCCAGCTTCTCGACGTCGGGGAAGCAGGATAGTTCCACTTGGCTCAGACGGTTGTTATGGAACAGGGTTTGCCATTGGCGCACCATGCCAAGATAGCCATTATTCATGACGACGATTTTGATGGGTAGCGAGTGATTCATGATGGTTGCGAGCTCCGGAATCGACATCTGGAATCCGCCGTCGCCCACAACGGCGAACACGAGCTTGTCGGGACGGGCGAACTGCGCCCCGATGGCGGCCGGAAGGCCAAAGCCCATCGACCCGAGACCGCCCGAGTTGATCCACAGCCGGGGTTCGCTGAATTTGATGAACTGCGCCGACCACATCTGGTGCTGTCCCACATCGGCAGTGACGATGGCGTGCCCACCGGAGAGCCGGTCGATTTCAGCTATCAGATGCTGAGGTTTGATTTCAGTCGAAGAGATTTCGGGAACGAGCGGATGTTCTTCCTTCCAGGCCCGGATTTGCTTCCACCATGATTGGCGCGCTTCGGCATTCTTGCGGCGAAGCGCCGGCTCGAGTTCTTTCAGCTCCGCCATAAGTTTTGGAATGACACGCTTCACGTCGCCCACGATAGGCAAGTCCGGATGACGATTCTTGCCGATTTCAGATGGATCGATATCGACGTGAATGACCTTAGCGTGAGGCGCGAAAGCCGCCAGCCGTCCGGTGACGCGATCGTCGAAGCGCACGCCGAGCGCGATCAGGAGATCGGCATGCGTCAGGCCCATGTTGGCCGCATAACTTCCGTGCATGCCGGGAAGGCTAATGAAATTGGGATGATTGCCGGCGAGCGCGCCTAAACCCATCAAAGTGCAAACTGCCGGAACATCGACGGATTCGACAAACGCACGCAGCTCGTTGCTGGCGTTCGCCGCGATAATGCCGCCGCCGGCGTAAACAAACGGACGCTCCGCTTCCCAGATCATTTGGGCGGCACGCCGGATCTGGCCTCCATGCCCCTCCGAGTAGACCTTATAGCCAGGCAAGTGAATCTCGTTCACGGGCGTGTAATGGGCGTTGCCCTGGAACACGTCCTTGGCAACATCGACAAGCACAGGACCAGGTCTTCCGGTTGATGCGATGTAAAACGCTTCGTGAATGACCTGCGGGAGGTCGCTAATGTTCTTGACGAGGTAATTGTGCTTGGTGGCGGAACGCGTGATGCCGAAAGTGTCGGCTTCTTGGAACGCGTCCGTTCCCATGAGCCTTGTCGGCACTTGCCCGGTAAGCGCGACGACCGGAATGGAGTCCATCATGGCGTCGACGAGGCCAGTAACCAGGTTTGTTGCGCCCGGTCCGGAGGTCGCGCAGCAGACGCCCACCCGTCCTGTAGCCCGCGCGTAGCCCTGCGCGGCGAACGCCGCGTTTTGCTCATGCCGGACCAGAATGTGCCGGATGGGGTGATCGTATAGCGCGTCGTAAAGCGGGAGCGTGACGCCGCCGGGATATCCGAAGATCAGTTCTACGTTCTCGCGCGCGAGACACTCAAGCAGAATCTTCGCGCCAGAAAGAAGTGTCGACATAAAGAAAGTTTTTTTTCGTCCGTCCCTTTTTTGCGGTTCGAGCCAGCTTACCGCCAATAGAGGTGATCCACAAAGTAAAAGGGCCACCAGTAGGCTTGGTTACCGCCTGGTGGCCCCGATTTTTTCATGAGGCATCCCTAGGCGGTTCCGGCTACGACCACGACGACGAGCGCGGGGACTACCTGAGTGAGAAGCTTCATAAGACGTTTAGAGCACGTCCTCGGCACTGTATGCTTTGGAACCGTTCCCTTACTAAGCAGGATAGATTAGAAGCGATTTTTATGCAAGAGAATGAAAGTATAAAAAGTATTTATCGCAAGAGTCCGCGCATAACCCAGATTAGAAATTATATGCCTCCACTTCCGCATTCGCTTGTTCGATCGGTACGCCGGCCTTCAACCGCGCCGTCAGCCACATCTGCCGCTCCGGTGCGGTCTTCGGGCAACCAGTTACTCTGGCCGTTGAGCAGCGGGGCCATGCTCATGGGAAATCAGATCTCCATCAGCATGCCGGGCATGGTGCCGTGGAACGCCTTGGGCGCGATGCCCGCCACTGTCAATTTGTAGCGGTATACCTGGATAGTCTTGCCGACAGCGCCCGGATCGCCCGGAATAGGCTTTGCCAGAGCCGGTAGCTAACCGCAGCCACCGGAAAGGCGCCTGGTTTGTCTCCATATTCGGAAGGCAGAAAAGCGCGCCCGCGTATAGGCCTCACGCCCAGCGCCGCGAAGTAATTGTCGGAAACGTATTCGCCAAAGATGCCGCGTGGGTTATGCTACCCTGACTATTTACGTAGGCTTCGCTGCAAAGAATTCGCTCGGAGCCCGTCGCCGGGCCCACATAGCGGTAGTCATGCCGAAGAAACCCAGGTAAGCGCACTTGTTTGACTCAATCCCCTCTCTTCACGGCCCTGCGCGTGTGCGCCGAAGTGTGGGATGGAAAACGTACAGACCGGCTCACGCCGAAAACCGAATGCGAGGAGAGGGTGATGTTATCGCCGCACGGGCAGATTATGCGCAACGCTGTTCTGACAATCTCCGAGCATTACTCCGCAGCCGCTTCGCATGGATGAATGAATACATCGCGCCCGATTCGCGTGGAGCAGATATCGGCTGTGGCGCGGGCTTCAGCCGCGAGTTCATTCGTTGTCGGAAGCTTCTGCTAACTGATTTTACAGACTATGATTTTCTTGATGTTGGCGGGGTCGATGCGTTGCGGCTACCGTTCGCGGACCAATGCCTCGATTTCATCATCGCAACCAATATGATTCATCATTTGCCGGCACCCACTTCCTTTCTGCGGGAATCAAGGCGCGTGCTCCGAAGCGATGGGTTCCTCCTGATGCACGAGGTGCAGGCAAGTGCTCTGTTTTGTCTGGTGCTGCGCATCATGCGGCATGAAGGCTACTCGTTTGAAGTTGACGTCTTTGACGAGAACTCGATCTGCACGGATCCCAATGACCTGTGGGCCGGCAACAACGCCATCCCGCGTCTCCTTTTTGATGATCATGAGGCTTTTTTGCGCTCTCAACCCGGATGGCGAATCGTTCGGGATGAGCCGTGCGAATGTCTGATGTTTTTGAACTCGGGCGGAGTCACTGCCAAGACCGCATATGTTCGGCTTCCCGGGCTTATCTTGAAGTTAATCAGTCGGCTCGATCGTGTCATCTCAAAAGCCGCTCCTAACGTCTTTGCTCTTGGCAGAAGAGTCGTTTTGCAACGACTCGACTAGCGCCGGCATTTAGTGCCCGATGATTTCGATCGTGATCCCGATATATAACGAGGAAGTGCTTGTCGCACAGTTGAACGCGGAAATCCACCGAGTGATGGCGAGCTCGCCTGAGCCCTGGGAAGTTATTTACGTGAATGACGGCAGTAGCGACAAGTCCCTCGAGCTTTTGATGGAAATACACGAGCGATTCCCGAAGACAGTAGTTGTAGCCGACCTGTCGCGCAACTGGGGACACCAGGCCGCCATTACTGCTGGTGTTTCCCTGGCGAAAGGAGCGGCAACCATCATCATGGATGGCGATTTCCAGGATCCGCCCGCTCTCATCCCCGAAATGGTGGCGGCTTGGAAACGAGGGGCCGAAGTCGTAATTGCGCGACGCACGGCTCGCAATGAGAGCGGCATCAGACGTTTCCTTTTTCCCCTTTTCTATCGCTTGCTGGGGTATTTGTCGGATTACCCCATCCCGCTAGACGCCGGAGTTTTTGGCCTGATGGACCGCAGAGCGTGCGCTGTCATCTCCAGTCTTCAAGAGACAAACCGTTTTCTGCCAGGGCTTCGATCTTGGATCGGGTTTCGAACCGTGTTTATCGACTTCGAGCGGCCAGCCCGAGCCGGTGGGGAGCCGAAGCAAACGTTCGTCAGATTAGTCAAGTACGCCTTTGATGCCATTCTTAGTTTCAGCTACAAGCCTCTGCGCATCGGGCTTGCTTTCGGCGTTACGATGGCCTTCCTTTCGATTGTGGCTGCCTTGGTTCTCGCCATTATGCGAGTTCGCCATTTGGGCATATTCCGCGACAACATTGTTATGGGTTATGCCAGCCTGATGTGCACAGTGCTGTTGATGGCGAGCGTTCAATTGATCTGCACGGGTATTTTGGGTGAGTATACTGGCCGGATCTACGACGAGGTGAAGAGACGTCCGCTCTTCGTCATTCGGAACGTGCTGGATCGTGTCTGCACGGAAAGCCCGCAGCCGGCGGACTTGTTGCAAACCCCTGCGGAAAAGGCCTTGCAGTGAGGGCGAACGGTGCTGCGTGATCTCATACCTCTCAGGGCCCATTCTCTAGCTACGCCTGCAACGCGCGGTACCGTTTGTCTGTTGCTGGTTCTGATCGTGGTCGGCCTGAATCTGGCGTCACGTGCAGCCGAAAAGCCGTTTTGGTTTGATGAGATCCTCACCTTGCGCGTCGCTCGACAGCCGATCGGGCGGCCCATGTGGCGGGCGATGACTGCCGGATTCGAATTCAACCCACCGGCGATCTACGTTGCGACCCAAATTTCGGAGAAGCTTTTCGGACGTGGGTCGGTCACCTCGCGCCTACCGGCGATTCTCGCGGGCATAGCCGTGTTTTTTTGCGCGTATTGCATCGCCGCCCGCACAGGCGGAGCCGTAACGGGGTTTTGGGCGATGTTGTTTCTCGCTGCGAGCGGCCTCATGTCCTACTTTTACGAGGCGCGCGGCTACGCCCTAGTCCTTGCCGGCACAATGTTGAGTTGGCTTTCGTGGCAGCACCTTCCGAAGGCACGCCACCGTCCAATCGCGTTGGCTGGAATCGTCGTGGGGCTCTTGGTTGCGTTGGCATCCCATATGTGGGCGTTCGTCATTCCGGGTTGCTTTGTGGCAGGCGAGATTACTCGGTGGATTCGAACCGGGTCGCGTGACCCCAGGTCTTTGGCGGCGATAATGGCTCCGCTCATCGTCGCTTTCACTTACCCGCCGCTCGTGGCCGCTACCCGAGGCATTCACTTCGGCGGTCCTGTATACAACAATAGCTTGCTTTTGGGATATATGCTTACACTTTACAAACTGCCAGTTTTGTGGGTGGTTTGCACGATCGTCCTAGCGGCGGCCACGCTGTTCTCGCGAAATTCGCTCGCCTCCAGTGTTGAACTCAGGAGCGCAAAGGGCGCGACCCGGGGTACCCTCTGGACCGAACTCCCGCGCCGCCAGACAGAGAAGGAACTCGCTGGCTCTTCGGGCGCGGCGGAGCAAGCACACAGGACGTTTGGTGCCCGTTGTGCGCAGCTGAGACCGGAGACCGCGCCCGTTTTGCGCGAGTTCTTCAATGGCGCAGCGGTGGAAGATACGGTCCTGGCACTTTCGCTGGCGATGGCTCCCGTCGCGATCTGGGCCATGACCGGAGTCGTTCACACCAACTTCATGACGCGTTATTGTCTCATTGCGGGGCTCGGTTTTGCGTTTATGCTTGCGCAATTCCTCGCATCCTTCTCGGGTTGGGCGCACCGGGCGGTGACGGGTTTATTGATGGCTGTAGGCCTGGCATTCACCGGTCAGACTATTCACGGGGTTCTAGTGAGAGATGCGTGGCACACGAAGAGCCCCTTGACCGGGATATTCGCCTCACTGGGCAAATTCGCCAAAGGTGACCAACCGATTGTTTATAGCAATGGTATCGACTTTCTTCAGGCGGACTACTATGCGCCCCCTGCACTGGCAAAACGATTTGCCTATGTTGCCGATAGGCAGTTAGAGATCAAATTCACCAACACAGACGGAGTAGACTCCGCCTTTCTCCTTGGACCTCCTTATTTGAAACTCCGTGGAAAAATTATTTCGTATGCAGACTTGCGGGGTTTTCAAGGGGGATTCTGGCTGGTCGGCGCCTCATCTCCTCCGAATGACGTGCTGAATTGGATAGATCAAAAACTAG
>JBAUZG010000246.1:0-27955 GCA_049585195.1 Bryobacteraceae bacterium
AACATCGCACTCACACTAACACGAACTTCTCATCTGCCCTCTCAAAACCGGACATTTCTACTTTGCACGGAATAGGACATTTCTATTTTGCGTTGACACAGAGGGTGGTTTTGCCGGGCGGGGCGCCGAAAGGGCGGAGTTCCGGGCGGGCGGGTTCATGTTGCCAACAGTAATGAGATCGGTGTGCGGGATCACGGCTCTAATTTCGGACGCCGGATTGCTTCTCGCGATCAGGTGGTCCCACGGTCCTTTTTGTTTGGCGCATTTGTTTGGCGCACTTCAAAGACTCGACATATTTGACTCGAGCCCCCAGTCCGAAACGCTCTAAAACTTGCCCCGCGGTGTGCTCCCCTTCGAGTCCGCAACAAGTAAGGCGAGGCAGGTCAATCATGTCGGCAGTTACGCAAGCCGGCACGCCGGGAGCCACCAGCACACGGACCGTCCAGTACGTCTGCAGCTCTGGAAGACGTAGTGGTACCAGCAGGCGCCGGAATCTGCGACCTGCCGCAGAGTTGGGTCGGCGAACACAAGGCTCATAGCCGCAGGCCTCAACAATACGTGGTCCGTCAAAGAGGGCAGTGGCTTTGCGGGAAAGCCCAATCTCTCGCTATTCCGGTAGGAATTCGCCGGAAATAGGTCATACTGCTGTCACGAACGATTTACTGTCGTAAGGTTTCCAAGGCTAAGGCTCCACTCCCTTGCCGCCGATAGATCACTGTGAGCATGGAAAATACATCCGAGAGCGCCACACGCCGCAATCTGGTGATTGTCCCGGCGGGCGACAAGTCACTCCACATCGAGTACGCCAACACCTATCGGGAATTCGATCTTTGGGTCATCTACTTTGGAAGCGACAAAGCAGTTCAGGACAGCTTTTCCAAAAGCGCCGATCGTCTCATTGCGATCAAAGGTATGAAACTAGAGCTGATCCGCAAGATATTCGTGGAAGGCGTCCTGTTTGAGCGAAGTTACGATCTTTCGAAGTACAAGTATATCATGTTTCCAGATGACGACATACACTTTCCGCGAGGAGCTGAGTCGATCAATTATCTTTTCCGAATGGCTGAAATCGTTCGAGCGGATATTTTCCAGCCCGCGATTGCAAATCCAAACTATTCCTGGACGTGTACGCTGCAAGTGCCAGGCGCGTTTTGCCACCGCGTGAACATGGCTGAAGTGATGATGCCCGGATTCAGTTATGAAGTTTTGACGAGGGGTTTCTTGCCCGCGATTCACACGATGAATTTCATGAAATCGGGCTGGGGAATCGAAGCAATCACGATGAGGCTGAGCGAAGCGCAGTTGCGGCGGCCGCTCCGCACTTTCGTCCTTGATTGCGTACCCGTTATCCACATGCGGCCGCCGGGACAAAACAGCGAAGTCCGCAACGCAGGCGCCGCCGAACTTGCATACATCCCACAATTCCGAACCGATCCGCCCAGGACAACGCGGATTTATCATTCTCGCGACGAAGTATTGCTCGATTCGAATTGAGTCGCAGAGCGGTTGAGGTTTTGCAAGGGAAATCGCGTAGCCGACGAGAGACGCCCCCAGGCGTGGACGCCGCCGCTGCCTACTCGCTGCGGCTTCCCTCTCGACTTACTCACCTGTTCTCGCTGAAATTGCCCGCTACGACTGAAACGCCGTCAAAAGAGCCAGGTCCCCGAAAGGATCAGTTGGGGCTTTGCAACACAAATCAGCGTCGGTCAGCGAGGCGCTGCCAATACAGTGCTGAGGAGTCTTGGCTTGACCGCGACGTCGAACACTTTGAGAGCTGCCGCGATGGCCTGATGCATATCGAGGTACCGATAAGTGGCCAGACGCCCGACAAAAATGACGTTAGACTCGCCCGCCGCGAGCTGGCGATACTCTTCATAGAGCTTCTTATCGGCCGGAGTATTTATCGGATAGTAGGGCTCGTCTTTCGCGCCCGCCGCTCGACTGAACTCCCGTGAGATCACGGTTTCCGGCCCATAACTTCGTTCTGGATGAATATGTTTGAATTCGGTGATCCGTGTCCATGGAACATCTTCGTCCGCGTAATTCATCACCGTACAGCCCTGATAATCGCCCGGATAAGTCTCAAGCTGGAAATCCAACGTGCGCCAGCCCAGCCGCCCCAGCTTGTAGCCGAAGTATTCGTCAACGGGACCGGTGTAAACAACGGGAATGCCTGGCGTATCCCGTCTGATCTTCAGCCAATCAACGCCATAGTGGACTCGGATGTTACCGCTGCTAACCATTTTCTCGAACAAGGGAGTGTAACCGCTCTTCGGCATGAACTGCCATGCATCGTTAAAGTAGCGATTGTCGAATGTGAAACGAACTGGCAACCGTGTGATAATCTCCGCTGGCAGCTCGCGGGGGTCTGTCTGCCATTGCTTTAGCTTGTAACCGCGTATGAAGGCTTCATACAGCGGCCGTCCAATTAACGAAATGGCCTTCTCTTCAAGATTTCGAGGCTCTTTGACTTCGGCCGCGTGCTCGGCAACCCACGCCCTCGCTTCCGCCGGCGTTACATGGCGGCCAAGAAACGACGATATAGTTCCGAGGTTGATCGGAAGAGAATAGACCTTTCCCCGAGAGGTCGTCCATGGCCGATGTTCGTAGGGAACCCAATCCGGGAATCGCGACAAATATTCAAACACGGTCGCGGTTGTGGTGTGAAATATGTGCGGCCCGTACTTGTGAACTTCGACGCCTGTCGCCGGATCAAATCCGCGTCTTCAAAAATCTGCATGTGCTCCTCAAGCAACCCGTAAATTCATTGAGGGACTACGATCGGCTGCAAGGCCGCCTCAAGCGGTTCGTTGTGGTACACGAAACACATCTTGTTCCAATGGCACAGCGAAAAGTCGATCTGGTCGACTGCAGGGGCGAGCTTCTGAAGAAACTCGTTTTCTCCGCCCACGCCACTGTGACGCCAGATCGGAGAGGGGAGGTGGAAAATCAAGCTGGACGAAAACGCAAATCCACCCATGTCGACCGGATAGCGGCGCTGCGTCCAGCCTGCGTTCCAGCCGGCTAGCTTATTGTCCTGTATGATCGGATGCTCGATCCCAGTCGGGCCAAGGTTTCCGACCGGAAAAATTGCAACGCCGAATACTTTGCGCAGCTCGCTGCATAATTCCGGATAAACAAGATTGTCGTCGTCGAGGTTATACACGACGCCGTCGATTTTGTTATCCCGAATGTACTCGAGCGCCACATTCCGCTGGAAGTTGCCCTTATCTTTTGTGGGTCCGGCGGAAAGATAGGTCGAGTTATATTTCTCTATCAGGGCCTGAAGTTCAGGATCTATGCTCGCGCCATCCTCGATTACAATCCACCGGTAATTGTCTATTCGGGACATCACCCGGTCGATGTGGCGTTCGAAAAAGGCGAACCGGCCCGGACGGCGATAGGTGCAGGTTACAAAGATGATGTTGCGCATAGTTTGCGAAGCGCCTATTCCGCCTCAACCGCAACCGGCTCACTCTCCTGGTACGGATCGGCCGGAAGACTGCGCTCGCATCCTGAGATGGCGAATCCCTTCAAATGCTCGAGAATGGCAATTTCGACTTTGGGGTCGGGCGTATGGTCAACTGGGATGACATTGCCCCGCCACGCGACGCCCATAATTTGCGCCGTGTAGCAGATCATTACGTTCCAGCCAACGGCTTTGAGATAGGTGAGGGCTCTTGCAACGTCAGGCGATATGGCGTCGTGAAGCAATATAACCGCGTCTCTTTCCGCAACTTCGTGCGCAATGGCGGCGTCCCGCAAGGGGGCGGGGTGATCCGGATTGCCATCCATGAAGATGAGAGACCAACGGCGATTTTGCTGGATGGACAACTCGTACGCGAGCCCTGGACTGCTACCGGCCCAGAGGGAAACGCGGTTTGATAGGCCGGCGGACTTGAGCGAGTTTATGACGCTCACTTGCACGGCCGGATCAGCGAGCTGGGGATCAATGGCATCGACGATCACTCCCCCGGCGGCCAGATGAGCCGTTGACCAACCCAACCACGATCCGATCTCGAGTGCTCTTTTGCCCGCGAGCTTTAAAGCTGAGTTATAGAGGATATGGGCTTCATCGCGGTTCACCAGGGGAACTGCCGGATATCGCCGGTCGCTGTAATGGCGATGGGGAAAGTCCTGCTGAAAATATTTCCATTGGCACGTCGATCGGTCTGCGACCCTTATGTCCGGGAAATGTTTATCCAGGTTAATTTCGTTCAAGCCGCGCGAAATGTAATCGCAAGTCTTCTTGTTGGCGACTCGGCCGGCAGACTTTGCCAGCAAAGATTTATATATGGCCAGCCGGTCACGGTTCAGGATCTCGAGAAACAGAGTCTGGTGCTTATCGATCGAACTCTCTTGCAAATACTGCAAACATTGAATTGCATAGACCCGCTGCAGGAGATGGTCTTCCTTGAACGGCGACGTAACGGGTCGCTTCGAGCCGTCAACCGCATTGGACAGCCGGGTCAGTTCCGCGACGAAGGCTTTTTGCACGAGGTCCACGGGCGGCTCACTTGGCTGGAACATGTGCACTTTCAAAAACCAGCATCCTTCTGGAATGCGGGCTTGAGGAATGCTCTGCGTGCCAGTGGGGCTTCGCCAGGGACCAACGTTCGCAGCTTCTGGAAGGTGACCGATCTTGAAGTGCACGGCGGCATCGTCCAAACACTGCTGGTCGCCAAACTTCTCCGGCCGAGAGAGCATCTCCGACTTCCACCATTGATGAAAGGCCTCGTTTCGCATCAGGACAAAGCCGGAATTGAATTTCCCCCACAACCCGAGGTCTTTCTCCTGCCTGGGAGATTGGAAATAGTGAGGCGTTAGCAAGACATCGCCTTCGATCTTCCGAACGTGATCGAGAGTGGGCGCTGTGAAGACGAGATCGGTATCTAAGTACAGGACGGCGGAAAACCTGCCGGTCTCCCATGCATCTTGAATCGCCTGCAATTTGCGGAGGTAGACAGCTTTTGAATCATGAGGTTTCGAACTCGTCTGGTCCCGAGGCTCCTCGAAAACCCGGCACTCAGTGTTCGGAAGAGAAGACAGAGTGGCAACAGATTCGGCATCGCAGTCGAGAAACCAATGGTGCCCGGTGCCATGAAACAGCTCGAAAGAAAATCTTAGGAGTTCATATTCTTCCAATGAATCATGCCTTACGACCGTTACGAGTCCGATTTCCTGTTTATCGGCACTGGGGGTAGTCTGCGTAGTCTCGGCCACGCCTGTTAGTGGTGAGCATCTTCAGAAGTTCGCTTTCGGATTTGGATTAACCCTTGCGAATCGTCTAATAAAGTGCATCTAGGATGGCTGCGAGGCTAAAGGTCTCTGCGGTTCCCCGCCGATAGATCAGTGTGAGATCGGCATCCCGCAAACGGCGCGCTCCAGCCTGGCTGCCCCAGCAGCAGTCGAAAGTTCAACAGTTCGCCCAACAACTTACTAGTTGGTTCCACGAAGGAGTGAGGTTTCAGGAAAAAAGGCAGTTCGAGGAGGCGCTCGCTTTATTTCAGCGCGTGGCCCGCGAATTCGAACGCCAAAATCTGAAGGAAGCTAACGTTTATGCGGCCATCGGATACGCTCATTTGAACCTCGGAAATTTTAACGAGTCCGTGGCTTTCTCGAAGAAAGCGCTCGGAATCAATGAGAAGCTTGTCCAGGCGCATATCAATGCGTCTGCTGCTTGCCGGTTCCTCGACAATCTCGAAGAAGCCCAAGCTTTTGCTCAGCGGGCGCACGAACTCGAGCCCGAAAATGCCCTGCCTCTCGCTGCGCTGGCGGCTATCCTCGCCAGTAAGGGCTATGCCAGCCAGGCTCTGGCGCGGGCAGCTCTCGCAATTCGGCTTAACCCCGAATCTCTTGACGCCATTGGCGCAATTGCATCGGCGTACTCTCGGGTTGGAGATATGGAAGTTGCTCTTCCCTACTACGACCGGTTCATCGAAAAGATGCCGGACGACCCGGGCGTTTCGAGCGGGAGATTATTTACACTCCACTATAAACCGGATATCACGCGCGAAGAGCTGAAAGCGGCCCACAAGGAATGGGGCGATCGTTTTGGCGCGAAGTTCAAACGCTTCTGGCCGCAGCATCGAAACGAACGAACGGCGGACCGAAAGCTGCGGATCGGCTACGTTTCAGGCGACTTTCGCAACCATGTCGTGGGTTTCTGGACCAAGCATATCGTTGAAGGCCACAACCGCGATCGATTCGAAATCTTCTGCTTTGCGAACAACCGGGAGGACGAATACACCCAGCATTTCAAGGCAGCGGCGGATCATTGGATTCCCATCTTGGATCTCAACGATGCGGAGGCGGCGCGGGTCATCGAGGAAGCGAAAATCGACATCCTCGTCGATTTGTCCGGGCACACAGGAGGGCACCGTCTGCTTATGATGGCTCGAAAACCGGCGCCCGTTCAGGCTACCTGGTGCGGTTACATTGATTCAACGGGTCTCGAAGCCGTCGACTATGTCATTACGGACGAAGTTTGTGCCCCTTCCTCCGAGCTTTCGCCCTTTGTTGAGCAGCCCCTTCGGCTCCGGAATGGAGCGGTTTGCTTCGACCAGATTCCAAACGTTCCTGAAGTCGGCCCTCTTCCCTTCCTGCGGACCGGGCGCTTCACGTTCGGTTGCTTCAACAACCCTTCCAAGATTTCCCCGGAAGTCGCTGCGGTTTGGTCGGAGATCCTGAAAGCTGCCCCTGACGCACGCCTGATGCTGACCTATGGGAACCTCGCCGATGTGTTTACTCGCGAGCGAGTCGCAAAATTGTTCCGGGCGCATGGAATCGAAGACGATCGCCTACACTTCCGGAAAGGAACCCGGGACGCTACTTTGAGGGCTTACACCGAAGAAGTGGATCTGGCTCTGGACACATTCCCCTATACGGGTGGAACGACGACTTGCGAAGCGCTTTGGATGGGTGTGCCGGTCATCGCTTTGTACGGCGACTTTCCCATGAGCCGGTTTAGCTGCTCACTTCTCGCGCACGCGGGTCTCGTCGGGTTGACCACGAGCTCGAAAGCAGAATACATCGAGCGTGCTCTTCACCTCTTCAAAAATATTGAGACGCTTGCCTACTTGCGTGCCAACATGCGAGGACATCTGGTCAAGACGCCGCTGTTCAACACGAAATTGTTCTTGGAAGGCCTCGAAGAGGCATACATCAAAGTGTTCGACGAGTGGTGCCGCCGCTCATAGCCCCTGTACAGCTCAGCGTCGTATCAGGGACGGTGCTTCGCCTAATCATCCCCCGGTCTTTATTTCGATGGTCTCCGGCTCGGCTCATTAACCTATCGCGTAATTTCGCCGAACAAGTCAGATATTAAATGTAAAGGTTTTCCATGAATGCGGCGGGTATTCCCCGTTCTCGGGATCGGTTTATTCCGGGCCGGCCTGCGGCTAACTTCACGTATTTTGTTACGTTTATGGCTACCGTTCGAATCGCGTATTTCTTCGTATTCCCGCCCTTTCTACTTCTTTCCGTGGGTTTAGTTACCGAAACCTGTATAGGTTCGTGCAGCATCTGTTTAGGTGTGGGTTTGGCGACAAACCTGCAATTCAAAATACGTGAAAGGCGCGGCAGCCTTGGCACGAACTTTAAAGTGCGCGTTCGACAATGCGCTTCACGCAGCTTGGTTTGGAGGAGTAGTTATGACACTAAGACAATCTTTTCTCGCCGCCGCATGCGCGGGCCTCGTCGTATTATGTTTCATTCCCGTTGTGCACGCAGATACCTGGGACAAGCGAACCACGGTCACATTAAAAGAGCCGATTATCGCTGGAAACAAAGTTCTTCAACCGGGAACGTATGTCTGGAAATTGATGGATTCGCCGTCCAACCGGAACATCATTCAGATCTTCAATGAGAGCCAATCAAAACTGGAAACAACCATTCTGGCGATACCTAATTACCGCTTGCAGCCGACGGGGAAAAGCCAGTTCGCTTTCTGGGAGACCCCTGCCGGCGTGCCCAAAGCCGTTCGTGCCTGGTTTTATCCTGGCGACAACTTCGGTCAGGAATTGCCGTATCCGAAGAAGCTGGTGGCGCAGCTAGCGTCCGCCCAGCCAGTTCCGGTTCCGGCCAGCTACACTCCGCCTGCGGCGGCCGCTCCAGAGCCGTCTCCGGCTCCCGCAGTCCAACCGGAGGCGACGCAAGCAGAAGCAGCGCCTGCTCCTGAGCCAGCACCGGCCCCAGTAGCCCAACCGGCGCCTCAGCAGGAAGCGCCAGCCGCTACTCAAGAACCTCAAAGCCTGCCAAAAACTGGCAGTCTTGCCCCGCTCGCGGGCTTGATTGGTCTGTTCTCGTTAGGTTTCTTTGGCGTGATCACGCTGGCTTCCAAGAAGAGCTAACGCCAAAGCGCTACAATTACGTCTAGAGGACCGGTAGGGTTCCGGAATCGAGACGTTTCAAGCGACTCGCGCCTCAGGAATTCGCGAAGTTTGAGCGAAGGCCCAAGTTTAATGTGAGGCCGTCGGAAAATACGCCTGCCGGAACTCGGCTGGGCGTATTTCATGGGGACGGAAGAGAGGGACGGAAGTTTGGCGTCGCGCCGAACAGTTCTGGGATTACTCGCCGGAGCCCCTCTCGCATTGTTGCTTGCGGGCGAGCAGAAGCTTCAAGGTTTCACAGACGATCGCCCGTTCGTTATTAGCTCAACCGTTCAGCGGGTATTGCTCGATGTCAGTGTGAAAGACAGTCGCGGTGGATATGTAACCGGGTTGGCTAAGGACAACTTCCGAATCTTCGAGAACGGCCGCCCCCAGCCGATCATCAACTTCACCAGCGTAGATACGCCCGTAACAGTTGGCTTGGTCGTGGATAATAGCGGCAGCATGCGCGAGAAACGGCCGGCGGTTGTCATAGCCGGTCTGTCGTTTGCCAAGGAAAGCAATTCGCAGGACCAATTCTTTGTTGTGAATTTTAATAACACCGTTACGCCGGGCTTGCCTCCGGGCGTCAACTTTTCCGACGACCTGCAGACGCTCCGAGCCGCTTTGTACATGGGCACGCCATCGGGACAGACGGCTTTATACGACGCGGTAGTGTTCGGTTTAGAGCATCTCCGGAAAGGTGTTCAGCCGAAAAAGACGCTTATCGTAGTGAGCGATGGAGGCGACAACGTAAGCAAGACAACTTGCGACGAGGTAATGCGCCTGATTCAGGCTTCTCAAGCAACTGTCTATACGGTTGGGCTCTTCACCGAGGATGATCCGGACCGCAATCCAGGAGTTCTTCAGAAGATGGCGCGTATCAGCGGGGGAGAATACTTCCAGCCGCCTCAACTTTCCGACGTGATCCCTGTCTTTCACAAGATTGCAAGGGATATCCGTAACAGGTATACAATCTGCTATGCACCCGATCCCACGCTGGACCCTGCAAAGTATCCTGACCGGTCGATTCGCGTAACTGCAGGCGCGCCGGGACATAGGAAACTAGTCGTCCACACGCGTAGGAGCTATACGTTCCGAAGCTTTTCAGGACTCCTTGCGGAGGCTGTAAAAAAGGAAGGCTGAGCCCCATCTGCTAACAGGAGCCCTTGCGACAATGGCCGCGGACGCACGGCCGGGGGAAGTCCCGGCTTTCATAACAACGACTTTTACAAAACCGGGCTTACACAGCTACAACGCTCGCCGGAGGATGAATGCGCGCGCCAGGAGCCGCCCCCGTGGCTTCTTTGGTTGGGCACGCCTCTTTTTTTTGGCCGCCGGTCTCTGCGGACTCGCCTACTACGCGTATACGCTCGCGAACCAATACTTGTATCAGGTCTATGAAAACTGGGCTTTTGATCAGAACATTGCGGGCCGTCGCGCGACGCTGACTGATTGGCTAATGGAGGCCACTCGCCTCGGACAATTGATGGGCTACCGGCAGCCGGCTCTCGTGAAACCTCTCCCGGCGGCGAACGCGCCGGGCCAAGCGCAAGGGCCAACCGCCCCTCCCACGCTGGCGGAAGGCGCTTTGCTCGGGCGAGTCGAGATTCCGCGCCTCAAGCTCTCCGCAATTGTGAAACAAGGGGTGAGTCAGACGACGCTTGCGAGCGCGGTAGGGCATGTGCCTTCGACGCAGGCCGCGGGCGCGATCGGCAATTTCGCCATTGCCGCCCATCGCGATACGCTCTTCCGTGCTCTGAAAGACATTCGAATCGGCGATGAGATTCAGCTTCAATCGGCCGGTGGCGCTTTCGACTACCAGGTGGTATCGACTCGGATCGTGAAGCCGAGCGACGTCAGTGTCTTGCGGCCACAAGGGAATGAACGGCTGCTGACTATGATCACCTGCTACCCGTTCTACTATGTTGGCTCCGCTCCCAAGCGATTTATCGTGACAGCGCGGCTGGTTCCGCGTAACGCGGCCGCGCCCCAGACTGCTTCGGTTCAAGGGCAGTAAGTTTTTGACGCCGCGCGCGCAATAAATCGACATCTCAAATCTTGCGCCAGCTAGCCTAAGCATTTGGACCCTTCGACACCATTGCAATTCGTCAAGGGGATCGGCGAAACGCGGGCTGGGATGCTGCGGTCGCGCGGGCTCGAAACCGTGCTCGATCTCCTGTATCATCTGCCATTCCGTTACGAAGACAGGCGGCAGATTAAAGAGGTCCGGGATCTTGTTCCCGGCGAAAAAGTGACCGTTCTGGCGAGGGTAGAACGTGGCTCCGCCTCGCGAGTTCGAAAAGGCGCGCTTGGTTTGTTTGAAGCCACACTAAGCGACGGCCGCGGAACGCTCGAAGCACGCTGGTTTAACAACAACCGGCTGGCTGATGTTCTTGTGCCGGGCGTCCGCGTCGCGCTGTTCGGGAAGGTCGAGGCAGAGTGGCGAAAGCGGCCGTTAATGGTGCAGCCGGAGTTTGAAATTCTGCATGAGAACGAAGAGGACGAGAGCCTGCACACCGGGCGCGTCGTACCTATCTACGAGGCGATCGTCAAGATATCAACGCGTATCTTTCGCACCCTGTTTCATCGCATCCTCCAGGAAGTGGAGTTGCCAGCCGATCCGTTGCCGGAAGACATTAGAAAACGTCTGGCCCTTCCCGCCCTCGCCAGTGCGCTGCGCGAAGTGCACGAGCCCCCTCAGGATGCCAAGCTCGAGCTCTTAAATGAATTCCGCTCGCCCGCCCAGTTCCGTCTGATCTTTGATGAGTTTTTTTGGCTCGAGTGCGGCCTCGCTTTAAAACGCACTAAGGCGCGAAAGTTCGAAGGCATTCCATTTACGGTGACGGCTCGGGCACGGGAGCAAATCAAAAAGATGCTCCCTTTCAAGCCAACGTCGGCACAGCGCAGAGTGATTCAGGAAATCGTGGAGGACATGAAAGCGCCCTATCCGATGAACCGTCTGCTGCAGGGCGACGTGGGCAGTGGAAAGACGATCGTTGCGGCCGAAGCGGCGGTCATCGCTATCGAAAACGGATACCAGGTGGCTGTTCTTGCGCCCACTGAAACCCTCGCGGCGCAGCATTATACATATTTCCGAAGTCTGCTCGAAAAGCTTGGCTATGTGGTTTTGTTGCTCACAGGATCGATGAGCAATCGGGACAAACAACAACTGAAGAAAGCTGTGACGAGCGGGTTTGCTCATCTTGTTCTCGGGACACACGCTTTACTTCAGAAAGACGTGATGTTTGGCAGGCTGGGACTTGCTATTGTCGACGAGCAACACCGCTTCGGCGTCGTCCAAAGGTTGACACTGTTCGATAAAGGCGTAAGACCGGATGTTCTGGTGATGACAGCCACGCCGATTCCGCGGACGCTTGCCCTGACTCTATACGGAGATCTTGATGTATCGATCATCGACGAGTTGCCGCCAGGGAGAAGGCCTGTCTCGACCCGCCATGTTACTGAGGCGGCGATCGAAAAAGTGTGGAGCTTTGTAGGAAAGGAAATTGCAAAGGGCAGGCAGGCGTACGTGGTCTATCCCGTGATTGAGGAATCGGAAACCAACGACATGAAAGCGGCCGAAAGGGGCTACGAGCATCTCGCGAACAGCGTTTTCCCGGGTGTGCCGACTGGTCTTCTTCACGGGAAAATGCCGGCGGATGAGAAAGCAGAGGCTATGCAGCGCTTTCAAAAGGGTGAAACGAAAATTCTGGTTTCAACCACAGTGATCGAAGTGGGAGTGGATGTTCCGAACGCTACAGTGATGGTGATCGAACAGGCGGAGCGCTTCGGCCTGGCTCAGATGCATCAACTTCGCGGCCGCGTGGGCCGGGGAGCGGAGCAGAGTTACTGTTTCCTCGCCACGGGCCGCTTAAACGAGTTCGCGCGAGAGCGCATCCGCACGCTGCTCGAATCAAACGATGGCTTCTACATCGCGGAAATGGACATGCGGCTGCGGGGTCCCGGCGAGTTTTTTGGAACACGGCAATCCGGAATACCAGGTCTGCGAATCGCAAACCTGTTCCGGGATGCGGATATTCTCGAACTGGCTCGCAGCGAGGCTCAGGCGTTGATTGCGAATGTAAACGCAAGCGACCAGATTCGCGATGTGGTCCGTTACATTCAGGATCATTGGCAGCGGCAGTATGGTTACGTGCAGGTTGGTTAATGAATGCGCGTGATTGGCGGTAAATTCCGGAGCCGCAGGCTGAAAACGATGCCCGGTTTCGACGTGCGGCCGACGCCGGACCGCTTGCGCGAAACCTTGTTCAATGTGCTGGCTCGAGAGATCGAGGGTGTGGTGTTCCTGGACGCTTATGCGGGGACCGGCGCCGTCGGAATTGAAGCCTTAAGCCGCGGCGCCAGGCATGCGCTGCTATTAGAGCGGAATGCGGGAGCAGTAGCGGTGATCCGGCAAAACCTTGAATCGTTGGGGATCGCAGGCGAAGCTACGATCATTCGCGGGAACGCGCTTACTCTGATAGCGAAGCACGCCGCCGATATCGTATTTCTGGACCCGCCCTATTCACGGGAACGCGACTATCAGGTAGCTCTAGAATTGCTTAGCGCGTCATCGCCGAGGCTTGTCGTAGCGCAGCACGATTCACGCTTGACGCCAGCCGAATCGGTCGGTGCCTTGCGGCGGGTCCGGTCGATTCGCCAGGGGAGCAATTCGCTTTCGTTCTATCGCCCCGACAGCTGAACGAGGAGGGGAGCATGACCCATAAGCGCTAACTTAACGAATTTGAGCCTGAATCTGATTCATTTGGCATTGTCCGGTATCCCCACATTTCATTCACAACGCGCCAGAATACCTTTTTCAGGTGATCTGAATCTATACACTTCGGAAATCGGTGCTGAAATCGCTGCCCACGTAATGATCGCCGCCTGGCCCCGTCTTTAGTGCGTAGAACGATTCATTTCGGAATGCAGGTCGATCAAAGAGTCTTCGGGTCGACTTGTGGGCAATATGAACTAATGCAAATGCGGACCGGCGGCGAAGACTTCTGGAAATACACCCTGTCGACTGGAGTCGAACCCGACTCGCGATCACAAATTGCGGGCTGGGACCAATTCAGTTGCACGCATCGAAGATCTCCTCTGCTTCGGCAATCGGGTCGTGCAGCGAGAGCGCACGAGTGAGGTCGATCTGATGATCCTGCCCGAAACTGTACTCCAGGACTTGCATTACGGAGTCCGCATATTGTATCGCAATGCCGGGTTCACCGCTGTCGCGGTCCTTGCCCTGATGCTTGGTATCGGGGTTAACACCGTAACCTTCACCGCCTACAAGGCAATGGTTGCCGGCCGTCTCGATGCTCGCGATCCCGATACGATGGTCAACCAAGCCCTTATGCGCGACTCGGGCGCCGCCGATTTCGCTTTCAGCTATCCCGACTACTAAGCGTATCGGGATTCAGTCCATTCCTTCAGTGGCCTGATCGCTTTTGACCCGGAGCAATGAGGCTCTCGGACGCCGGTGGCGTTATGGGTCAACGCGCTTCTGAGGCCTTAACCTTTGTTGTCTCCGAAAACTACTTCAAGGTTCTTGGAGTCGCGGCGTTACGCGGCCGTACCCTCGACTCGATAAGTGTTCTCGATCTGGTGGCCTCGCCCGCGGTTCTTATCAGTGAAAACTACTGGCAGAGGCGTTTTGCCGGGGACCCGGCCATGCTGGGGAAAACCATCCGTCTAAATGGCGCCGCCGTTACTATAGCTGGAATTACGCCGCACGATTTCACCGGTACCGGTATAGAAGCGCCTGATTTCTGGCTTCCGATCAGCCTCGAGCCACTGGTTCATGCCGATGACCATTGGCTACGCGACCGCGAAAACCAGCGCTACCGCCCGTTTGGCCGCCTCGCTCCTGGCGTCGATATCGGCCGGGCCCAGGCCGAAATGACTACCCTGGCCGATCGTCTCCGTACCCTCCACGATCCCCGCTCCGTGTTGTCTAAGCCTGCTAAAGCGCTCGTCTGGCCAGGTTCTCCGTTGCCTCTCCCCCTGAAGCTGTACCGGGGACTGACATTTGGCCATTCTGCTGATTATGTTCGCCGCCGGATTGGTGCTGGTTGTGGCCTGCGCCAATGTCGGCAGCCTGCAACTGGCTCGTACCAGATCCCGGCAAGCTGAACTGCACGTGCGCCTATCCCTTGGGGCCAGCCGGCTACGCATTATCAGGCAATTGCTGACGGAAAGCCCTCTGCTGGGCCTGATGGCGGGCGTGCTAGCGCTCCTGTTCACCTGGGCGTTGCTGAAAGTGTCTGTAGCCTTGGCCGCCCAAGCCGTGCCCCCGGAGGAGGGGACGGTCATTTTCGACGTGACTCCCGACCTCGGAATCTTTGTCTACGTCTTTGCCATTTCACTAGTTGCCGGTATCCTTTTCGGGCTCGCCCCGGCGATGGAAAGCTCCCGCTCCGCGCTCTCTTCGGCCTCCAGAGGCGGTACTTCGCCGGTTCGCAGCCGCCGAGTCCAAGACTTCCTCATCGCCGCGCAGGTTTCCCTTCCGCTAGTGCTCATGATCGCCGGAAGCATGTTGATTCGAAGTGCCATCAACTCGCTAAAGATCGAAACTGGCTACGAGAGCAAACACGTCGTCGATCTCGATTTGAAATTCCCCGAGGGGTCGAAATACACCGCCGCCCGCAAGGTTACTCTGGTCCATGAGCTTCGCACGCGCCTAGCTGCCCTGCCCGGAGTGGCTGCCATCACCAGCGCTCGGCGGCCGGGCGATAACTTCATGTTTCGAACAGCCGCCGCGTCGCTTGATGGAGAGAAATCCTCGGCCCAAAATGTGCCGTCGATGCTCCACTACACCTACGTTCAGGCAAACTACTTCGAGACCCTTGGCATTCCGCTGTTCCTGAGCCATAGTTTTCAACCGCCGGCCGGCCAACCTGAGCACTCTGTCATTCTCAGCGAATCAGCCGCCAAACAGCTTGGCCCGGCCAGAACCCCATCGGCCGCAGCCTCCGGTTAGGCGCTACCGACGAACAATTCCACAGTCGCGCTACGGCAGACGATCGGAGCGAACTTCTTGCAGACGGACCAGCCTACCAGGTGGTTGGCGTCGCCCGCGACTCACGTGGCGTTGAGTATGACGGCAGCGACTCCAAACAGGTCTACCTGCCGATGCCCGAAGGCCGGCTTCAGGATCATCCCATACTCATTCGGACCCAGTCCGACCCGGCACAGGTCACAAGGGCGATCAACCCGCTGATCTCGTCGGTTGATCCTGACTTGGTGGCGACCTCTTCCACGCTCAATGAAATGCTTCACCAGTCGGCATCGTTCATCGGCTCCAGCCTTGCGGCCGCTATTGCGTCTACTGTGGGCCTGTTCGGGCTTCTGCTCACCTTGATGGGCATCTATGGCACGGTGAGCTATATCGTCGTCCTGCGCACGCGCGAAATCGGCATCCGCATGGCTGTCGGCGCCCAAAAGCGCGACATTCTCGGACTCATCCTGCGCGAAAGCATACGGCCCGTGCTTGCTGGATTGCTTGCCGGGATGTTTCTCGCCGTTGGAGCCTCTTACCTGCTGCGCAGTCTGTTCTATGGACTCAACACCGTTGATGGCGTCTCCTTCGTCGGCGTCTCCCTCTTGTTCTTGGCCGTCGCACTGCTTGCCGCTTACCCACCGTCCAGGGAGCCATGCGCGTCGATCCCATGGTGGCTCTCAGATACGAATAGCCGTCTCCGCCCAACCGACCCGCTTCGGACGGTCGAGCTTGATACTACAGGGTTCACGGACAATGGTGGGACTTGCGTATCCACTTTCAGCGGTACAAAATCAAAGGCTGACCGCACCCTTCTCAGGCATCTCGAGGCTGCGAAAATTCGAATGATGTTTACCAAAGCTGGAATCATCGAATTACACGCCGCGATGCACGAGCGGTTGGACCTTTTGTTGCGCCATGTCGCAACCGTACCTGATGAGCTCCATCACAAGCCGATTTCAGGGTTCGGCCATTCGTCAATTTGGAAGCAACTTGTGCACATCCTAACCTGTGAGGAAGGGTGGGTCCACGATCTGCAGAACGAACCCTTTACCGGCTGGAGCGAAAAAGATTGCTCGACAATGGCGGCCTTGCGAAGTGCCAAAGACCGAATACGAGAGGCGACACGAACTTATTTGGGCGATCTCAACGAAGAGCAACTTAACGCGACGCTGGCACAGCGTCCAGTGGGCTGGGGCGGTGAACTCCGGAGTCCTGCCTTTATCGTGTTGCACGTCATAACCCACGTATTTCATCACAAAGGGCAGGTTGTCGCCATGCTACGAATGCTCGGGTATCCAGCGCCTGACACAGATCTGCAGCAGGTGTAGATTCCCACCGGCTAATGGATCTCTTCCCGAACCAGCCTATGGCTTCTTACAATCTGGCGACGATAGGATCGGGCGGCCGATTAGAAAAAGCGAAGCCTTTCGTGCGTTATGCCATGGAGGCTGCACGCCGACAAAGCGCAGGCTGAGTTCACATGACCAATCGGCCAATCACCAGAATCCTGGATCTGCTGCTGCGGCTGCTGAAGCAAGATCCAGACCCACGCAGTCCGTACGCCCTTGCGCGCGTTCCAGTACGAATACGTTCGTTGCGCTGATGTAGGGACTGTATCAACGTTGGGGGCAATCAGACGATCTTCTCCGGAATCGATATCGAGAATCAGCAACTTACAAGCCTTGCCCCATGATGTCACCCCCAGGTTTGATACAGTCCCTGACAGCGGCTCAAACAGCATACTGACTGCGCAATCCTATTCCATTTCCCCATGCTATTTACAGACTGCACAAACACGTTTGGTAGCCGGTCGAGATTTCACGTGACACGACAGCGCCAAAGCGCCGAAAGTAGCGATCGTGCACGATACGTTTGCGCGCAAGATGTTTTGAAGTTCTCGGTGCATTGGACGTCGCGTCGCTGAGGGAGACGGTTCGTTGTGGCAGGGCAGGTGGTTGGCATCGTGGAGGACGGGAAATACAGTTTTCTGACCGAAGCTCCGACAGCCGCGATGTTCTTTGCCGCCGGGCAATATAGAGGCAGCGATATGACACTTATCGTTCGTTCGCACCTGCCGCCTCCCGAAATGGCTTCCGCTTTGAACCACATGCTCGCAAAAATCGATCCCAACCTGCCGTTCACCATTCAAAGCTGGCCGGATGCCCTGGCGCTGATGCTCTTTCCGGCACGTGCAGCAACCGTGACCCTTGCGTCATGGGACTACTCGCAGCCGTGCTCGCAATCACGGGTGTGTTCGGCATGGCGGCTTATTCGGTTTCGAAGCGCAGAAAAGAATTCGGCATTCGCATCGTACTCGGCGCGCATCCCATGCAGTTGATGCGTACAGCGCTCGGCCGCCCGTTTGCATTGTTGCTCTGCGGCTCTGCGGCCGGACTCACCATGGGGGCGTTTGCCAGCCATTTGCTGGCACAGATCGTGTATGAGGCGACGCCGCGCGATCCGATTGTGATGACCGGAGTGATCGTCGCAATGTCGCTGCTCGGCATCGCGGCTACTTCGGTTCCCGCAAAGCGGGCCTCGCAATCGACCCGGGGGTATTACTAAGAGAAGAAACGTAAGCAATCACCGCCGCGCGCTCACATAGATTCGTTGGTACGCGAGTCCCGAACCGGTGCTGCTGCTTCAGCGGAGAGTGATTCTATGCGCTCAAATCCGGGTGGAAAGAAGTCCTGCTGCGTGTACCTACCAGAGGACCGGCCCGCAACAGCTACGCTTCGCGCAAATATCGAGTACGAACCTGGCGACCTGAGCACTCCATTAATTTCGGAATAGGCGAGCTTGATGCATTCCTTAATTAATGGGAAACAACCCCACTTTTCAGCGAGCGAGCAGGTATCGTCCATCAATCAGTCAATCCAGGGAGGTTAGGTCGAGCTTGTGCAGACGATCCGGGTCACGGATTATATTGATTTCGGCGATCCTGTTGTCCTTGACGGTAAAGGACATGACCGAAAAAACCTGTCCGTTGGGAAGCCGCGATACAACTCCGGCGATGCCGTTGACGAGCACCGGTTGAACCCACTGGGCAAGGTGAGAGAACATGAGCGCGCCTTCTGCCGCAGCACGCGCCCCGCGGATCTCCCGCAATCTACCGTGATCGCTCCGTACTGCGATGTCCGGGTCGAGAACAGCGACGAGCGCATCGAAATCGCCACCCCGCACGGCTGCGAAAAACGCGTCCACAACTTTCCTCTGTTGCCTCAAATCAACGTCCGGAATCGGGGCTGCTCCGCGTACCCTGCGACGTGCGCGGCTGGCGAGTTGCCTTGCCGCGACGGAGAGCACCCAACGATGGAAGCGATCTCGTCGGGATGGCGGAATGTGCAGTGCGGCCCAGTTTCGTGTTGGCCTGAGTTTTGCTGCCCTCTCAGTACAAGGTCTATATACAATCAACTGCGTCCGAGTGGAGGAGATATGGTTAAGCGCAAAGCGTCTTCCCGTCTTCCGAGAATTCGGGTAATAGAGGAGGCCACATGTAAAAAGTGACTCGCATTGGTCCTTTGCTCGGTAGCCGCAAGAACCTGACTTTCATCAGCGAAGTCTATAGCTGACCATTAGTCTCGGATAGAATGTCGCGGGAGGAACCGATACGTTTACCGCAACTGCTGATCTGATTCTGCCGAGCACCACCACGGGATCTTTCCCGCGCCCACGCTGGTTTGACACGAGCATGTGGGGCAAGCCGCTGGACACCTGCATGCTGGATATTCGCTTTCGTGAGAAATTCCAGGATGCTTTGTCAGTGGTAATTAGTGATCAGGAACGGGCCGGCTTGGACGTCCTGACACATGGCGATTTTCACTTGGATGAAGACCTCGCCGGCCGCGCGTGGCATCACTATCCGTTGCAGAGGTGGACCGGCTTTGAGGGCGATCACCTGCAGCCCGAAGAAACAACCGCGCCTTGGCTGCACTATCCGCCTGGAACGCTGCTCAACGAAATCTACACCGGTTGGCGCTGGCCCCGCGTTGTGGACAAAATCGATCATCGCCCGCTCGACTACCCGAAGATATGGCGCCTTGCGCAGGCGCGCACGTCAAAACCGATGAAGTTCGGGACATGCTCATCACAAGTAATGGCGCTGTTTCTCGATATTCACACGCCGAAGTATAAAGACAAACGCGAAGTGATTTGGGACATGGCCGTTGCCATGAACGAAGAACTGTTAGCGTTGCGCGATGCCGGTTGCCGCTGTATTCAAATCGAAGAACCGACATTTCATTTCATGGCGAATACCTACGGCAAAGACCACGCAGAAGTGAAGTTCATGGTGGATGCGTTCAACCGCGAAGTGCAGGGTCTGGACGACGTGGAACTGTGGATCCATACGTGTTGGGGCAACCCGAATATGCAGCGCGTCATGGAAGACACCAGCTATGCGAATTCGATCGAAATCTATCTGGAACGCTGCCGTGGTGACGTATGGACGTTGGAGATGAAGGATCGCAATCAAAAGGATATCGAGTTATTTGCCCCCTTTCGCAACAATCTGACGAAGAAAATCTGCGTCGGCGCAGTTAGTCACCGGGTTCTGCAAGCCGACCGCGCCGAGGACGTCGCCGCTGAAATTCGCAAAGCGCTGAAATACATTCCCGTCGAGAAGTTGATCGTTTCGAGTGACTGTGGGTTTGGTCGGCAAGGCTGCAATCGCGAAATCGCGTTCTACAAATCGAGCGCCATCGCCCAAGGCTGCAACATCGTGCGTCGTGAGCTTGGTCTCTCAGTTAGTGACGTCCCGGCTGCGGACCCGGCGCTACAAATCGATGTTGTTCCCGGACGAGCACCAGTCGCAGTCCCGGCTCCGACATAACCCGACGCGCGGGATCGGCAATCGAATCAGTTTCGGCGACTGGACGGTTGAGCCCACAACGGATCGGTGGGCAAAGGGATGCGGTCTTACGTCAAAGGTCAGTGGCCACTGCTCTCAGTTTAAGGACTTGGCGCCGGTCTAGTCGGCTAGGATTTACCGATCTAAGCGGATTCTCCCGAATAGAAGGGGGCCGTGCCAGCCGGAGACCAGCAATTCGTCCGATGTCACCTTATCGTACTGCCGCGCGCGATCGGCTTGGTTGGCAACGCATAATCCGTTGTCCACACGCCTTGCTCCAGTGTGCTCTTGACGTTGAAGAAGTTTTGTAGCGCGATCGCTACCTGGAACGAGAAGTCCGTCGAGTAGGCACGAGGGTCCATAGAGGTGGCGCAGCGCAGGTTTTGAAACCACTTCATCCATTCGTCTGTCCCGCCTTGAGCGGGAGGATTCGGACCTCCGTCGGGCACAGCACCATCAGGTACGAGACTGGTCACCGCTGGATAGTGCGCGGCGATATGGCAGGACAAACAGGACGTCGTATTCAAGTCCGCAGGACCGTTCAACCGCCCGTTCCAACCGAGATGCTGCGGCGGTAGCTGCGCGTCATTAAAAATAACAGTCTGTGTTAGCAGCGGATTAACTTCCGTCTTGGTCGATGGAAACGGATTCGTGGCATTCGTCCGGTTTTCGGGATCGTTGCCCCACATCAATCCCGCAGGCACAAGATTCATGAATTTGTTGGCATGATTCAGTTGTCCGTTGTATACGAACGTTCCGAACACCCAGCCAGTTAGACCAGGTGCGTCCGCGCGGGCATCGCGGACAGCGATATCCATCTGGAGCAAGTTCACATTTGTCACCTCGCGTGTCGATGAGGTCCAAAAATTCTGTGTAATGTAGGCCTTCCATTGAAGCGGATTCACCAGATAAGCTACGCTATCAGTTCCTTGCGGAGCATCTGTAAACAGCAGCTTTGCAAAGACCGTTCCGGTGGGAAAGCCTCCTCCAAAGCGCGAATCGGTTGCGCGCGGATCTGGATTATCCGGATCGCGCCACATCCGTCCCATAGTGTAACCTGCGAAATCATTGATCAACGTGATCGCATAGACGGAGTAATTACCATCCTTCCCTCTTTGATCGGGGCCAAGTTGGTATGGGGTGATCGGGGCTTCCTTGATTAGCCCGTGGAATCCTTCGGTCCCGCCGTTTGGCGGATATGCGTTGGTCCGGTCGTCGTTGGATGCAGCCAGGGGATGTGATACCACTGCCGCACGCGGTTCTTGAACGGATCCCAGCTTGGGATATTACCTTCAAACGCGTAGTCACGGACGGCAAGAATATAAGCCAGAGGATCTTTCCGAAAATCGATCTTCGTCAGAAACGTCGGCAGATCCGTCGGCATGTCACGCGGAAAATCCGTTTTCAGGCGGAACACCGGTTGATCGGAATATTTCGCCGCGCATTCCGCCGGCGAAACCATGAAACCGAAATCGGGGAAACCCACGCCTTTTCGCTCCCGGCCCAAAAGTGCCTGAGCGCTGACAGCCGGTTGCTGGGCTGAGGCTCGAGAGGCGATTGCCCATATACCCGCTGCTGTTGCAAGCAGAGTTGCCACGCCCGACGCGACCAGTCTCTTTATGGGGGGTCGTTGACAGAGACGCCGCCTAAGAAACTTGTTGGAGTTGATTGTTCTCATCTGTATAACCCCTTTTTCAACAACAATCGCTATCGGCTCAAGTCGGCCAGCGAAACTTCGCACGCGCGCCTGACCTCCTGAACAGTGGCAGGCGCATCAAAGCGGAACAGTCCGCTCAAATTGCGTTCTAACCGCGACGCGCGAATTGCGGATTTAATCGCGAAGAAGACGGTATTCGCAAGCACAAGCGGGGGCTCTCCGACTTCTTTCGCCGAAAAGATTTCGTTCGGGTCTTCAGGAATTTCGCTGACGCTGAGCAAACTTCGCGGGAACAGGTGCGTATTCGTCGTTAGCGGAATTGCGTCCGCCATCGCGGGCAACCGCAGGGCCAGGAGTTTGTCGATCAATGGTTGTTGCAACATGTTCGTCTGTCTCCTTCCCTAGTTGAAGTACTCCGCGCCGCGAATAAAATGATGCCGCGGTGGTGTAGCCGGCAGCGGCGTGGGCTTCGCCAGCGGCAGTGCATCGAGTGAGTGTTTTAAGATCGACTTCACACTCTGGTAGTTGCATGCTCCCGTTAACAACGCTCGTTCGGCTGCTGCTTCCATGCGCTGCGGCGTGTACTGCTCGGCGAGTCGGATCAAGCCCAAGCAGCCGCGATAGCCCATCTCCGGATGCGGTTTATCTGCGAGGATGCGCTCAAACAACTGCGCCGTTTGTGGGCCGATGGTTTGCGCCCAGTTCACCATGCGCGAAGGCGTCCACTCCAAGTGCGCCTGATGGCTCTTGGGCCGGTGTTCATGCACCGTCACCGCTTTGCCATGGCCGCGTGCTCGCAGATGCGAAGCTACACGTTGCCCTTTGTGCAGAATCTCCACGGTGGTCGGCGTCGAGCGGATCTCCACCACCTCGTGCACCAGGTTGTACGGCACACTGTAGAAGTTGGTATCGAAGGCGACGTGATAATCGATGTTCACTTTCGCGCGCGTCCACTGACTCATGTCGAAGCGTTCCGCCGGCAGCGCACGCAGTGCGGGCTTGTCGAGTTCGGCGAATAGCGAAGCACGCGAGCCTAGGCGTTTGCGAAATGGCTTCTGGTTGACGCGTTCGAGTAACTCGCGCACGGCTTGGTTCGCCTCGCTGATAGAAAAGAAGCGACGATGTCTGAGTGCGGCAATGACCTAACGTTCGATTAATAAAACACCACTCTCCGCTTTAGCTTTGTCGCGCGGCTTATAGGGTCGCGTCGGCACAACGCCCACGCCGTAGTGCAGCGCCATCTCTTGATAAGTGGGATTGAGATCGGGATCGTAGCGGCACGCTCTGCTCACTCCCGTTTTGGTGTTATCGGGAACAATGAGTTTCGGTACACCACCATAAAACTCGAAAGCCCGCATGTGTGCCCCGAGCCAGTTCTCCATCTGCTCATCGGTGGTTACTTCGGCATAGGTGTACGAACTGGCACCCAGCACGGCGACGAACAAGTGGCCCTCTTGCGTCGGCCCTCCTTCGCGATCGTGAATCGGAATCGTCGCCCCCGCCCAATCCACGAACATCTTCTCGCCCGCTTTGTATTCCTGGCGCAGCACCACGTCGAGCTTGTTCCGCCATTGCCGGTAGAGTTCGCAATACCAGCTATACTGCAGCCCGTCGGGGTTCGCTTGTTTGTATTCCTCCCAAAGCAATTGCAGCGTCAGATGGCGGTGCTGTTGGCGCTGTTCGTGGATCTTGGCGAAATCAAGCGCTACCTTTCCGCCCTCTTCTTCCGCCTTCGGCGGGGTGCTCGGCTGGTTGACGGCGAACAGTGCCGATTCCAACCGCTGGTCGTCCCATCCTTCGGGCAAAGGCCACTTCACACCCGCCGCTGCGGCGCGCTGCAAATAATCATGCACCGTGCCCAAGCCGATATCGCAACTGCGGGCGATCTGGCGATGACTCAGACTCAACTCGAATCTCAGTCTCAAAACGTCTTTCAATTTACGCATGGACATTCTCCTGGCCGGCAAATCTGCTCTCCCTTGTTTCAAACAAGAGCAGACCGCCGTGTTTTATGTCCAGCGTCGCTTTCGCCGCCTGTGGAAATTATTCCGGTGAAGGTGAACGCTATTCCGGTCGTTACCGAAAAGTGTTCGGCTTCGTCACCGGAACGGCGTTCACCTTGCCACCGGAATCGCGTTCACCTTCGCACCGGAATGCCGTTCGACTTCCTACCGGAATCGCGTTCGGATTCGACCGGATTCCTCAGTTTGCGTGGGTTGTGTCCCTTGAGCGAGCCTTCCTGCTGTCCATAGCGCTCAAACACGGTCGAATCCAGATCCAGGCTGTAACCCTCGGCTCGTCCTGGCAAGCGCTCGATCTGCCACTCCGTGAGGGGCGCATAGAGCTGATGAACTTCTCCCATGCCAAAGCGCCGAAACAGATTGCGGATCGTGTCATCGGTAGGAAAGCGCGTGATGCCGAGGTGCATGTAAGGCTTGATCGCCGCGCAGCCAGTTGGCGTGCACGGGACTAAATTGTCCGTTACGTGTGGGTCCATCTCCTTGTTTTCGCAAAGAGATCCTTACCTCTCGCTCAGTTAAATTCGCATTTCAGGCTAAGAGGCAGACGCTTCGCGTGCGGTCATGCGAGAGGCGCAGAAGAGAGGCCTAGGAATTCACAGGACTAATGTATGGAGCCTTTTCGAATCGTTTAGTGATTTCACAAATCGCGGCCTTTGCGGACCAAAACCCCGCAGGTTTCTGAAGCGGGTCATCCGGTTTTTCAGTTTGACCGCAGCGCGATCATTGGATCGATCTTTGAAGCTCTTCGCGCCGGGAGATATCCTGCCAGCACTGCAACCGCTCCAAGCAAAACCACCATGCCAACAAAGGTAAGCGGGTCCGTCGGAGCAGTCCGAAACAGAAGAGAAGCGATCAGGCGCGACACCGCCAAGGATGCGACAACGCCGACAGAAATGCCAACCAGTGTGAGTCGCATCGTCCTCCAGATCACATCCAACTGCACACGGGCTTCCGTGGCACCAAGAGCCAGGCGTATGCCGATCTCCGGTCTCTGGCGCGTAACGGAATATGAGATAACACCATAAATTCCCAGTGAAGCGAGAAGTAGTCCCAGACCCGCAAAGATTCCGACCAGCAGAACAAAAAAGCGCCTGGGTGACGTGGCGTGATCCACCAGGGCCTGAATTGGTTTGAATTCTGTCGCTGGTTGTCCGGGATTGATCCGCCGGAGCGTAATCATCACACTCCTTGCCAAGGCGGTGGGAGGGAGCTTCGAACGCAGTACCAGGTACGCGCCCTCCGGTCCAAACTGTTTCGTCGCGGGCAGATACATTTGCGCGCCTGCATTGTCTTCTGCACTGCTTTCGCGAACATCGGCAATCACACCGATCACCTGCGCCTCGGTTCCGCCTGCAAGAGCTGTACGGCCAACGGGGCTCTGTCCCGGCCAGAGTCTTCGCGCGACCGTCTCATTGATAATGACTACGCTCCTGTTATCGGCGATGTCGTGCCAACTGATATCGCGACCTTCCAGCAAGCGCATTCCCATTGCTTTCAAGTAACCTGGTGACACGATGTAGACAAATACCGGAACGAAATCGAGCGCATTGCGCTTCTGCTCGCCTTTGGCAGCAATTCCCCAACTCCGGTTGCGGCTCATGGGCAGGTTATCGGATATGCCAGCGGTCTCGACACCCGGGATCAACGAAGTGCGCTCGACAATCTCATGCCATTTCGCAGCGCGCGTGGCCGCCTTTTCGCCATCATCAAAGTCAAGGCTGATAGCGGCTGCACGGCTTGGCTCAAAGCCCAAGTCAACATCCAGAACGCGGAGAAAGCTGCGCAGCAACAACCCGGCGCCGACCAGTAGAACACAAGCCAGAGCAATTTCCGTTACGACCAGCGTCGAGCGCAGGCGGCTATGTTTCCTGCCGTCACTGGCTCCATGTCCTCCACTATCTTTCAGCAGCTCCTGCAGATTGCTACCCGACATCCGCAGTCCCGGCGCTGGTCCGAAAAGAACTGCGGCGGCTACTGCGATCAACAGCGTCCATCCCAGTACTGTTCCGTCTACACGCACCGTGCTGAGCAGCGGCAGAGCAATCGATCCCTGATGAGCGAGATATCGGATCGTGAAATAGGCAAGTCCTAACCCGAATGTGGCTCCCGCGGCGGCGAGTACCATGCTTTCGGTCAGCAGTTGACGCACAATCCGCCCTCGCCTTGCCCCGAGAGCGCTGCGCATTCCAAATTCTTTGCTGCGCGCTGCCAGCCTAGCAAGCAGCAAATTTGACAGATTCACGCAAACGATCAGCAGAATCAGCCCAACCGCACACCACAGCACAATCAGCGATCGCCGCAGCTTGCCACTGACGTAGTCTTTCAATCGGGTAAGTTGGCCTGTGTAGCTCTTTCCATATTCGGGGTGCTTATGCTCGAAATAGAATTGCGGAAAGAGTTGATCGGCCTCACTCTGTGCTTCCGCTAATGTCACGCCTTCTTTCAAGCGGCCAACCAATGCCAGGTCATTTCCGTCATCGCGGAAATCATCCATGATGTAGGGCACGAAGAGATCGACCTTGGCTCCCGGCGAGAAGACCGAGCCAAAATCGAATGTATTCGGCAACACTCCGACAACTGTCACCGAAGTATTGCTTAGGTTAATTGCCCGTCCAATAATGCTGCGCTCTCCCCCAAACTGGCGTTCCCAAAAAGGATAACTTAGTAATGCCACGGGTTTAGCGTGTTTCACAAATTCCTCAGACCTGAATAATCGTCCAAGCGAAGGCTCTACACCCAATGTTTGAAAGAAGCCTTCGGCGACAAGCATCCCCGTAACAGGTAGCGGCTGGCTGTTTCCAATGAGCTTGAAATTATCGGGTCCGGTAAAGGCAAAGTAGCCGCTGACCGACTGAAAAGAGTGGTTCTGTTGTTGAAAATCTTGCGTTGCATCCGCTGTATAAGTTTTGCTGGACTCGCCAGCTTTGGGATCCTTCTCCACAATGCGAACCAATTGCTGCGCATCGGGAAATGGCAGCGGCCGGAGCAAAATCGTATTCACCACGCTGAAGACGGTGATATTGGCGGCTATGCCGAGCGCGAGAATCAATACGGCGACCATTGTGAAGCCGTAATCGCGCTTCAGTGTGCGGAAGGTGAAACGTAAATCCAGCGTCAAGACGTCGAGCCAAGGCAATCCGCGTGATTCACGGTGCAGCTCGAGTGATTGCTGGACGCCACCAAAGCGTACAAGCGCCTGTCGCCGGGCTTCTTCGTCAGACATGCCGCGCCTGATGTTATCTTCGACGGCCATTTCGAGATGTGACGTCATCTCTTCGTTGAGTTCCCGATCAAGTGGATCTTTGCGGAAGAAAGAGCGGATGCGGTTGAAGGCTTCTCGAAGGGACTGCCTCACTGTTCACCTCCTTCGCCGTCCCTCGCGAGAACCCGCCCCATCACTCCCGAAAGCCGTTGCCAGTAGGCAGTGTCCTGGGCCAACTGCTTCTTGCCGGCCTTTGTGATGGAGTAGAACTTCGCTTTGCGGTTGTTGTCTGAAGTGCCCCACTTAGCGGCGATCCAGCCGCGCTCCTGCAATCGAACGAGCGAGGCGTAAATCGTCCCCTGGTTTAGTAGGACTTCATTCCCACTTACCTGTTCGATGCGACGCGCAATGCCATATCCGTGCGGCGGACCCAAGACTTCTAGCGTCTGCAGCACCATCAGACCGAGCATTCCTTGCAAAAGATCGAGTTTGGATTGGCTCATCTGTATCACCTGTGTTAAGGCCACATATTATCACAAAGCAAATGTGGCTGTGCCACAGGAACAATCCCGAATCTATGTTTTGGAAGTCTGAAACTCGTCGAGTTCAGGAAGCTGCGGCGGATTAGTACTGGGAAACGCCGTTGCGTCGTCAATCGACTCCGGACCGATCGTCGGCGATCCGGAGTGCGCCGGGATAAACCGGCATGTTGTAGGGGATGAAAGAACCCTACAGGAAAGGAGAGTAGCGAATCCATCCTGGCCTCGAGTCTTGCGGGCGGCATCGCGAGGTGCCGGTCGAAGCGTAGATAGAGGTATTGGTGGGCCGGGCTATTGAGCTTCGAAAAGCCGATG
>JBAUZG010000247.1:0-51751 GCA_049585195.1 Bryobacteraceae bacterium
GGTGGGGGCGGTGGTGGACGCGGTGGTGGCGGTTTCGGCGGCGGGGGAGGAGGTGGTGGCGGCTTCGGCGGCGGCGGTGGCAGCCTTACCGAGCATCGCTACAATCTCACGCTTTCAATCAACGCGCGTAATATTCTCAACCACGTGAATTACGGGCCACCAGTCGGCATTATGACCTCGCCGTCATTTCTTCAGCCCACCGGCATCACCGGGGGGTTTGGCGCGGAGCAGACGCCTACCAACAATCGGCGTCTGGATCTCCAGCTTCGGTTTCAGTTCTGAACGACGGCGCGGCACAAAGCCGGCCAGTCGGACGACGCAGGCATCGCCCCAACAAGGGCAGACGGCGAGACCGTTCGCCTCACCTGGAAATGTCTAAGCGACAGGCGCTACTGTGTCTTGCGCGAAGCGCCTCCGAAGCGGCGGCCCAAAATCATCTTCACAATCAGATGATCGGTGCTGCGAGTGACGCCGAAGCCCACCCCGAAATTGAACTCCCAGTTCGGGCTGAAATTCAAGTCGACTGCGGGAAAGATCTGCTGCTGCTGGTCTCGAAGAGGAGAGAAACCGGTAATCGGTCCCAGCGAACCGTAGTACTCGAATCCCGCGTTGATGACTTTCGTGAAGTCATACCCCGCTTTGAAAGCGGGCGCGAACGTAATCCCCTGGCTGACGCTGGGACCGTGAAAGGAACGGTCCATCGCCGGATTGAAAGCCAGATACAGGCGGCCGAGTTGCTTGTCGATAATCGGCCGGATCTCGAGCGTCCAGGTGTCCGGCGAGAACTTGGCCCTTTGATAGCCGAACTCGAGCGATAAACTCACGCCCACCGGCCAGTTCCAACTGTCGGGCACGCGGACGCGCGGCCGGATGTGGTCGCCCACCCACTGCCAGCCGGTCAGATCGCTCGCGCTCGTGAAGAAATAGAAGCCAGTTTCAAACCAGGGCGTAAAGCCGTGTGTTGTTTCGATCGTTTCGTGCCAGGCGTGATCGGTCGGGAACATGCCATCCACATAGCTCTTCGATCCCTTGAAGGTAAAGTTGTTGTGCAGCTCGATCATCATCTCACCCGGAGCCACTGTGTCAGAACCATAAACCTGAATCTCGTAATTGTCCTGACCCAAAGCCGAAAGGGCGAAAATCAGGAGACCACAGGCTGTAAGGATGAGTCTAGTGAGTCTCGTCAACACAATGATCTTTCATTGGACACAATTCCCTCTTTCCGTAAGGATGCAGAGAGGGCGAAAATGGGAGCTTGGCCCTAAAATTTTTTTCATAAATCTTCGATAAACCCTGTCGATTTCACCTGCTTCGCGCGACGTTCCCACAGTGAGCTTGATATTCAGGACAAGATCAAGAAGGGAAAAAGAAAATGCAGCTGAAAGAGACGATTAGATTCGCCCTAACCGCTTCAAACGGAGCGGTGCTGAGTGCCATCGATGAAATGAGCGATGCCCCGACAACATTTCCGACGCCTAATGGCGGGTGCCACCCGCTCTGGGTTATAGGCCATCTCGCCGTGGTGGAGGGCATGATTCCGGAGGTGCTATTTGGGGATGAGAACCCCGCCGCGGAGTGGCGGCAGTATTTCGGCCAGGGAACGGAACCGGTCGGCGATGCGAGCGCGTATCCGCCTTTTGCCGAGGTTCGGGAAAAGTATGTTCAATTGCGTGAGCGAAACCTTACGCTTCTCGAGTCGCTGAGCGAGGAGGACTTGAATAAGCCGGCCAAGGCGCCCCCCAAAGGATTAGAGCACGAGTTCGGTACGTACGGAAATAGCTTCATAGCGCTGGCCCTTCATCAGATGATGCATCGCAGCCACGTGACCGATGCCAAGCGCGCGGCGGGGCGGATTACGGTTGCGGCACAGGCCGCGTGAGTCAGCAGGATCCGTAAGCCGGGAGGACACGTGAGTCAGGAGGATAAGCGATGAAGTATTTGTTGATGATTTGCGCCGACGAGACTGCCGACGCGAATCTGAAACCCAAGGATCAGCAGGGCATGATGGTGGAGTACAGCCGGTATACAGAAGCCGCCCGGCAAGCTGGCGTATACATAGGAGGCGAGGCTCTGCATCCCACCACATCCGCCACCACAGTTCGGGTAAAAAACGGACAGACTTTGACGACGGATGGGCCGTTCGCCGAGACCAAGGAGCAGGTTGGAGGATTCTACCTGCTCGACTGCAAGAATCTGGACGAGGCCATCGAGTGGGCCGCCAAGATTCCTCATGCTTCGCTCGGCTCGATCGAAATTCGTCCGGTCGTCGATTTTTCGCAGACTGCAATAGCTTAAAACTTTTAAAGGAGTACAGGGATGGATTACATGTTCTTGGTTTACACGGATGAAGAACGGATGGCGGGGAGCACCGAGGCTGAAAAGATGGCGGGGCGGAAACGCGCATGGGCTGTTCTTGACGATGCCGTGGCGAAGGGTGTGTTCAGGGCCGCGAATCCGCTACAACCCGTTGCAACCGCCGTCACGGCGCGCGCTCAGAATGGGAAAGTAACGCTGACCGACGGCCCGTTTGCCGAAACCAAAGAGGTTTTGGGCGGCTTTTGGATTATCGACTGCAAAGACGCGAGCGAGGCGAGATACTGGGCTTCGCGAATTTGCCAGGAGGGCTGCTTTGCGAGCAGCGTCGAATTCCGGCAAATTGCAGCGTTACCGGCGCGCCCGGACGTGGCGGGACCGGCAACAAGCAGCCAGTTCGTGAATGCGTGAGACTTCAGGCCGCAATTGAATCTGTCTTCCGGGAGGAGCGAAGCCGGATTATCGCAACGCTGATCAGGCTTTGCGGGTCGTTCGATCGCGCCGAGGAAGCCATGCAGGAAGCATTCGCCTCGGCGCTTTCGAGCTGGCCGGAAAAAGGCATCCCCATTAAGCCCGCGGCATGGATTACCGCTGTTGCCGAGCGAAGACTCATAGATGCCTCGCGGCGCGAAGCAACGCAGCGGGACAAGACCGTGGCGCTCGCGCATCATCTTCCCGCGTTTCAACGCCCCGAGGAGATCGTGGGTGAAGATGAAATGCAGCTCTATCCTGACGACCGGCTCCGCTTGATATTCACGTGTTGTCATCCCGCGCTCAATCCCGAGGCGCAGATCGCACTAACCCTGAGAACACTCGGCGGGCTTACCACCGGCGAGATTGCGCGAGCGTTTTTGATACCCGAACCAACGCTCGCGCAGCGGCTCGTACGCGCAAAGCGCAAGATTCAAGACGCGCGCATTCCTTACGAAGTACCGCCACGCGAGCGCATCTCGGTGAGGCTCGACGCCGTCAGAGGCGTCATTTATCTGATCTTTAACGAAGGATATTCGTCCACTACCGGCGACCGTTTAGTGCGCGCCGATCTGTGCCGCGAAGCCATCCGGCTAGGCCGCATGCTATGCGAGCTGATGCCGGACGATGCGGAGAATCTCGGGCTTCTGGCCTTGATGCTGATACATGATTCGAGGCGGAACGCAAGAATAACGTCGGATGGGCATCTTGTCACGCTCGAAGAGCAAGATCGCTCGCTCTGGGATCAGGAACAAGCTCGGGGAGGAATCGGCTATCTAAACACAGCTCTCCGTCTTGGCTCCATAGGCCCTTACCAGCTGCAGGCGGCGATTGCCGCCGTCCACGCAGAGGCAGAGGATGCCAGCCAAACCGATTGGGGCGAGATTGCGGCGCTTTACCGAGAGCTATCGCGCCTTAATCCCTCGGCCGTTGTGGCACTCAATCATGCTGTCGCCGTTGGCATGAGCGCCGGCTTCGAGCGCGGACTCGCGGTGATGGATGAGATCGACAGAAGCAAGGATCTTGACGGCTACTACCTATTGCACGCCGCGAGAGCAGACCTGCTCCGCCGCCTCGGACGCAAGCAAGAAGCGGCTTCGGCGTATAATCGAGCTTTGGAGTTAGTGACCAACGGCGTTGAGCGCGAATACTTGAACAGGCGATTGAAATCCCTTGATGTCGATTCCGAGCCTGGAGCGTGAGTCCTCACCGATCCCGTGGTCGATCGTCGGACTCTTGCTTCTTTGGCCTGCTGCCTCTGCAGCTCAAACTACCGTTCTTACCTACCACAATGACAACGCGCATACCGGTCAGAACCTGACGGAAACGCAATTGACGCCCGCGAACGTGAACGCGGCTAGCTTCGGGAAGCTGCTAAATCTACCAGTAGATGGTAAGGTAGATGCCCAACCCCTGTACGTTCCTGCGCTCCAAATTCCGGGCGCCGGCACTCACAACGTCGTATTTGCGGCAACGGAGCACGATAGCGTTTACGCATTCGATACCGCGACTGGCGCGCAACTATGGCAGGTCTCGTTGTTGAAATCGGGAGAGACGCCCTCCGACATAAGAAACTGCCAGCAAGTTATTCCCGAAATCGGCATTACTGGAACGCCGGTGATAGACCTGAAAGCCGGGGCTCACGGATCCATTTACATGGTTGCGATGAGTAAAGACTCGGCGGGAGCCTATCACCAAAGGGTACACGCGCTCGATATCACTAGCGGCGCGGAAGAGTTTGGTGGTCCAGTTGATGTCCAAGCCACGTATCCGGGAACCGGCGAAGATCGGAGCGGCTCAACCGTTTACTTCGATCCCGGGCAGTACAAAGAGCGCACTTCTCTCCTTCTGTTGAACGGAGTCGTCTACATAGGCTGGAGCTCGCATTGCGATACTCAGCCCTACACAAGCTGGTTGATGGGATACAACGAGAACACGCTCGCGCAAACCTCCGTATTAAACCTCGAGCCCAACGGCGGGGAGGGAGCGATTTGGGGGTCGGGCGCGGGTCCTGTGGCCGACGCGAACGGAAATATTTTTATCGCGATGGCAAACGGAACTTTCGACACAACGCTAAATGCGCAAGGCTTCCCGAATGGAGAAGACTTCGGCAATTCGTTCGTAAGAGTAACTCTGAACGGTGGGACACTACAAGTTGCCGACTACTGGACGATGTACAACGCTGTCACTGAATCGGCCGCCGACCAAGACTTGGGTTCGGGCGGGGCGGTGTTATTGCCTGATCTCGTGGACGCGAATGGCCAGACGCGCCATCTAGGCATGGGAGCGGGAAAAGATGCAAATCTCTATCTGTTCGACCGGGACAACATGGGCAAGTTCAATCCCAGCAATAACAGCACTCTGTACCAGGAAGTCGCGAATGGATTGGCGAACGCCGAATTCGGCATGCCCGCCTGGTTTAACGGCACGGTCTATTTCGGCGCGGTGAACGACTCGATCCGGGCGTTCCCCCTGTCGTCGGCGCGGCTCGCTCAATCGCCCTCGTCAAAAACCGGCACAGTCTTTGCGTATCCGGGTACAACGCCCAGCATTTCCGCGAACGGGACGACAAACGCCATTCTTTGGGCGGTGGAAAACGCAGCGACGGGCGTGCTGCACGCCTACGATGCAACCGATCTGACCACGGAACTTTACAACAGCAACCAAGCGGCCGGCGGCCGAGACCAGTTCGGAGCTGCAAGCAAGTTCGGAGTTCCGACGATCGCTGATGGCAAGGTGTTTGTTGGAACGCAGAATAGCGTAGCCGTATTTGGACTGCTGCAGCAGCCGACAGCTCCAACTCCGGTGGCCGCCACGACGACAACCCTGGCCGTTTCTCCGGTAGCTGCGGACAGCGGCTCTTCCGTGACGCTTACGGCGCAAGTTGTCTCGAGTTCCGGTGCGCCAACCGGAACGGTAACGTTTCTTGACGGTGCTACGCCAATCGGAACTGCGGCTCTCGGTACGAACAGCACAGCGACGCTATCAACCAGCACCTTGGCGGCTGGTTCGCACTCTGTCAGCGCGAGCTATGGAGGAGCGGCCACGTTCGGGACCAGCGCCTCGAATGCAGTTACAGTCATGATCGTGACTCCCGCGGCGCAGGTGACGTTCACAGTGAATCCTGTCAGCGTACCTGCGGGAGTAACTTCAGGCGTAACGACAATGAACTGGAGCGCACCAAGCGCCTCTACTGTCGAGATTCACATCGGCGCGCCCGATGGGGCACTATTTGCCCAAGGCGGATCAGCGGGAACCGCCACCACGGGCGACTGGGTCACGAACGGAATGGTTTTTTTCCTGCAAGACGTTAGTAACGGCAAGGCGCTGACGCTGGCAAACACGCTGGCAGTTGCCTCCGCCCCACTGCAAATACAGACGTTACAAGGCTCGCTCACCATTAGCCCGAATCCCATCTATGCGCCCTATGGATCGATGGGCACGGCCACTTTGAACTGGGGCACTTCGTCGGCCTCGACGATCGAGGTCAGAGTGAACGCGCCGAATGGACCGCTTCTCGCAACCGGCGGCGCGCAAGGAAGCGCGACGGCAACAGGCTGGGTCACAAACGGAATGACTTTTTACCTTCAAGACGTGAGCCAGGGCGAAGTGCTGACGCCCGCTTATACGATTGCAAAGGTAACCGCCCAGGTTATGCTTGCTCCCGAATCCGGTTATTTGCTCGCCATGCCGAATCCAGTTCCGCTGCCCGCCGGACAACTCTTCGGATCGGCGACGTTGAACTGGAATACATCGACGGCAAGCACGGTCGAGATTCACATCGGCTCGCCTTCCGGCCCCTTGTTCGTGCGCGGCGGTCCGCAAGGCACGGCGACGGCATCGGGCTGGGTAGCAAACGGACTCGAGTTCTTTCTCCAGGACGTTAGCCAGGCGCAGCCGCTGACCACGCAATTCACCATTGCCACGCAGACGCTCAGTACCGCGGCGCCTCAGGCTGGTGCATCGTTTCAGGCGAGTCCAAACCCGGTGATTGTGGCGCCAGGGGCCGGGCTGGGTTCGGCGACGCTTTATTGGAGCGCGCCCTCGGCCTCGACTGTCGAGATTCACATCGGCGCGCCTGATGGACCCTTATTCGCGCAAGGAGGCACGCAAGGGAGCGCAACCGCCTCGGGCTGGGTAAGCGATGGGTTGATGTTCTACCTACAGGACGTGAGCGGCGGAAAGCCGCTGACGCCCGCCAACACACTCGCTACCGTACAAACGCACCTTTTGATTCCCGCCCCTTAACAGAGCCGCGACCGCTAGGGAGCGGACTGTAACCTGCCGTGTCCCGCGAATCGTCTCTTCACCAATGCTGTATCATTGTCACTTGAAACAATCCATTGTGTTTGTTTCTCTAACCCTCCATAACATGTTCGGGTGCGACAGTGAATAGGCGGACTTTTTTGTACGCCGCTGCGACGGCTCCGCTGATCGCCACTCCTTCCAACCTCCCCAAGTACAAGATCGTCACCACGGCCGATCAATCGAGTACCGCAGGACTGCCAGGAGCATATCCAGGCGCCGCGATACGCGTTCATTCCGACGATGCTGTGGATACAGCCGCAAACAAAGTGAACGCATCGGCAGTTCGCGCGATGTTGTCCGCGGGTATGCGCGAGCTGACGCAGGCGAAAGATGACCGCGCCGCGTGGTCGCGATTCATTTCTGCTCATGACGTAGTCGGCATCAAAGTCAACTGCTCGGGCGCGCCCGAGATCAACTCCAATCCGGAGCTGGTCGCCGCGATTATCGAGAACCTCATCGCGGTTGGCGTTCCGGCGCACAACGTCTACATCTACGACCGTTTCGAAAATCAGATGGAGACCGTAGATTTCAAGCCTAAAGTGCCTGCTGGAGTCAACACCGCCGCGGCGGAAGCGGAGCGGGGTTCGATTCTCGGATACGACCCGCACATCTATGTAGAAGTGGACTTCTTCGGCGAAGAAGATACACGCTCGAACCTGATTCGCCTGGTGTCGGAGAAGTTCACGAAAGTCATCAATGTTCCGACGATGAAGGAACACCGCGCGGCAGGCGTCACCGGCTGCCTGAAGAATCTCGCTTACGGCGATTTTTCGAACGTCGCGCGTTCCCATCATCGCGAGAAAACCAACACTTACTCGTTCATCGGGACACTGGCCTCCGTTCAACCACTCAGATCGAAAACAGTTTTGAACGTCATGGATGGCCTCAGAAGCCTGTGGCAAGGTGGTCCGTTTTTGCAGGATCCGAAATTTCTGTTCTTTCCCAAAGAAATCGTTGTCGGTACCGACCCAGTGGCGATGGACCACGTTCTCATCGACATGATTGAGCAGAAGCGCCGGGAAGAACACGCTCCATCGCTCTTCGACCGCTCCACGGCCCATATCAAGTTTCAGCCGGAGCTCGATCCTCAATACAACAGCTTTATTCGAGAGCCGGGACATGTGGAATATGCCGGCCATCTCGGATTGGGCATCTACGACAAGTCCAAAATGAAGGAGAAGCTAATTTCGCTTTGACCATTCTGCTTGCTGCCGCCCTCCTGGTTCCTTCGCTCTTCTGGGACAAAGGGCCGGAGACGGCTCATCTCCTTGAGGACGCCGGAATCCATAAGATCAGCGTTCCGCCGGCTCTTGAAGCATCATGGAAGGGCGTCGCGGGTATTTCGGTAACGCCGGTCAATTCCTCGCTCATGCAAAAGGTACCGCCTCCATCGATCAAGCGCCAGCGCCGTATGGCCAGCGCTACCATGGCGCCGTGGGTCGATTCGAACGGTTGGCGATTCCTTCGCGATCCGGGAGCAACCTACTTCTACGACGCTGCTGGAAGCACGGCCGCCCTCGCCGCCGCCGAAGCGTTTGTCTTTCGCGTGCATGCGTTTGTGCATACCGACGAAGCCGGATTGCGGCCCTTGGGCCAGATGCTCGCGTTCCTCTGTAAATTGAAGCCGCCGGACGAGCCGAGCCGAGTCAACATCGGTTTTATCGACGACGGTTCGCCGGCCTCCGGAGAATTCATGAATCTTCTCGTCCGGCGAAATCTCCTGTTCCGTGTCGTCAAACAACCGGACCCCGCGGTCGATCTCACAGTGAAACCCGGATCGGCTGACTATCCTGCCAGCGAAGCGTCGAATCCAGCCCTGCTTGCGGAAAAGGCGCGAGCCAATCTCACCGATGAGAAGCGTCTCTTGCGAATTTATGGTAGCGAAGTTGTCGTGGGACGGCTCTATGGAACTCGCGAAAGCACTCAGTTGTATTTGCTGAATTACGCGGCTATCCGCATGCCGGTGGACGGGTTGCGCGTGCGCGTGCTGGGCGACTTCCGGCACGAGAAGATTTCGGATTTTGGCGCGCCGAATGAGCAGTTGCTCGACGTTTCCCAAAACTCACAGGCCACTGAATTTACTTTGAAAGATCTTAGCGTTATCGCGATGATCGATCTTACCCGCTAGATTGAGGCTCAAGAAAGACCAATGGCTGCGTATCGTCTGAAACCAAGCCAGACACTTTACGGCTTGCTCGCCCTGTTTTTGTGCTCTTCCATGCTGACCGCCCAAACGCAATACGACCTTTTGATTCAGAACGGCCACGTGATCGATGCCAAGAACCATATCAGCGCCGTTCGCGACGTTGCGATCCGGGACGGCAAAATTGCCGCAGTCGAAGAGCACATCGAACCCTCGAAGGCGCTGAAGACCGTGAATGTGAAGGGGCTGTATGTTATGCCCGGCCTCGTCGACATTCATGTGCATGTTTACGCGAGCACTGGTGAAGCACATTCCTACGCCGGAGACAACAGTGTCTTTCCGGATGGATTCACGTTAAGAAACGGCGTCACCACAGTTGCCGACGCAGGCTGCTCAGGTTATCGAAACTTCGAGGATTTCAAGCTCCATATTATCGACCGGTCGAAGACGCGTGTGCTCGCGTTCCTCAATATCGTGGGGGCCGGAATGCGCGGGCCTAAGTACGAAGACAACCTGGCCGATATGGATCCGAAACCCGCCGCGGAGATGGCCAACCGCTATAAAGGTTTGATTATCGGAATCAAGACCGCGCACTATTCAGGACCCGAGTGGACGCCCGTCGAGGACGCTGTCGAGGCGGGCAGGATGGCGAATATCCCCGTGATGGTGGATTTTGGAAAGAACTGGCCCGATCGCCGCCCGCTCGATGTGTTGCTGACCCAAAAACTCAGACCCGGCGATATCTATACACACTGCTACTCAGGGCTGCGTGACGAGCTGGATGCTTCCGGCCATGTGAACAAAGGTATGTGGGAGGGTAGGAAGCGCGGCGTTATTTTTGACGTGGGCCATGGCGGCGGCAGCTTCGCCTGGCGCATCGCTGTTCCCGCTATTAAACAGGGCTTTCTGCCCGACTCGATTTCGACCGATCTGCACATCGGCAGCATGAATGCCGGAATGAAAGACATGCTCAACCTGATGAGCAAGTTTCTTGCGCTCGGGTTATCGGTAGATGATGTCATTGCCGATTCGACCTGGCATCCGGCCCGCGAAGTACATCACGACGAGTTAGGGAATTTATCGGTAGGAGCGCCTGCTGACGTGGCCGTGCTCCGGCTCGAGCACGGCAAGTTTGGTTTCACCGACATGTACGGAGCAAGGAAGGACGGAACCGAAAAGCTGGTTTGCGAAATGACCGTGAAGGGCGGGAAAATCGTCTACGATTTGAATGGAATTTCCCGTCCGGAATGGACCACCCTTCCCAAGAACTATAAAGAAATCGGCGACCCCAGGTGGGATGGCTTAAACCCCGCCCATCAAAGCCAGTAGATAATTCAGCGCTAGGACGTGTGATCGAGGACGATCTTCCAAGTTCCGTTGCTGAGCTCGAACACCAGGCTGAACACCCCGCCTACCGAGCCGCCAGAAGCGGCGTTGCGATCGAGATGCCAGTGCCCCGTGACCATAGCAATCCGCTCATCGAGCGGATTGACCGTGAGGCCTGAAAAAGTAAGCTTGCCCATGGCGGCGCGTGACGGGTATTTCGTCTGATAATGCGCCAGAACTTCCGCGCGAGTCACCTCCGAAATTTGCGTGCCAACGAGCGTGCACCGGTCGGCATACGGGTTCACAAATTGCTCGAGATCTCCCTTGTTCCAGGCAACCGCCTGCCTGTTCAAAACATCCTCAATCGCCGCCGCCGGAGTCTGCGCGCTTAGCATGAGTGGTGCAAAGAGTATTGGCAAAACGAACATCCGTCCCCGGAGCAAAGTCATTTGACGGATTGTATCTCAGGCGAGAAGAACGCACTTCGGCAAGTATCTTAGTGAATGCAGCTATGGACACCGCGACTCTTCTAAACGCACGGCCGTATGACCTCGGCCAACTCTATTTCTCAGGCATGCCGCATTTTCCTTCTCATCCGCCGTTTCTCTACAGCCTGACCAAGAGGCACGGCGACATCATGTATGGCGACGGAGTTACGTCGGCGGCGGACGCCATCGCGCTCGGCACTCACGTTGGCACGCACATCGATTCGCTGAGCCATTTTTCATGTAACGGTGTCTTCTACGGGGGCCGTCAAGTGGAGCATACCTACGAGCGCGGCATGTCTGACCTCGGCGTCGATACGATTGCTCCGATCGTACGCCGCGCTGTTCTTCTCGATATCGCAGGCCTCGAAGGTGTGGACATTCTTCCCCCGGACTTCGAAATTACTGCCGGCAACCTCAGCCGCGCCTCGAAGACGGAAATCGCCGCCGGCGATGTTGTGCTGCTTCGGACCGGCTGGGCGCAGCTGTTTCACGATGCCAAACAATACATCAACAACACAGCCTGTCCGGGGCCGGGAATCGAAGGCGCGCGGTGGCTGAGTTCGCGAAAGATCTTCGCCGCCGGATCGGACACCGTAGCTTTCGAAAAAACTCCGAGTTCCGCTATGCCCGTGCATGCACATTTGTTGGTAGAGTCAGGAATCCACATCATTGAAGTTCTGAACCTGGAAGAGCTGGCTCGCGATGGCGTGCACGACTTCCTGTTTGTGGCCGCGCCCATGAACATTCGAGGAGCAACCGGCGCGCCAGTGAGACCGCTGGCGTTTCCCCTCTGACCGAGAGGCGTCGTATGATGTCTTAGCGATTAGAATGAGACGCAAATCCACGCGAATACTCTATTTCCTGCTGTTCGTGTGGGCTCTCATCAGCATGAGCTATTACATCGCCGGCGCGACCGCGCTTCGCGAAGAATGGTTTCACGGCGAGAGAAACGCTCGTGCGCCATTCGACCTCAGCGACGACGGCCAGACACTCATGCAGGTCCAAAAGGAAGCAAAGAACGCCGGCTTGTCGGATGGTGATGTTCTTCTATCGCTGAACGGGAAACCATTCACGGGCTGGTTTCAAAGCAACAACATATTCAGGCGCGCCAGGCCCGGCGATACGGCGGAAGTCAGCGCTCGCGCAAAAGACGGCCGCATGAAAGAAGCGCGAGTCCGGCTAGCTCCTTCCGAGGGCCCGGGCTTCACCCTGGGCGGATATATCGCGTTCCTGTCACCTATCCTGGGCGTTCCGCTGCTCGGTTTGATTATCGGTTACTGGGTTGTAGCCGCCAGACCGCGCGATCCGAATGCGTGGCTGGTGCTGTGGCTGCTTACAGTTACGGAAACGCTGTTCGGAAATCTGGATACCAGTTTCTGGGGCGGCACCTGGTTTATCGTTTTCCTTGTTTGGCATTCCATCATTCAGAACTTCGATTTCGCCGCGCTCGTTTGGTTCGGGATCTATTTTCCCGAGCGATGGAGGATGGACCGTCGCTGGCCCTGGGTGAAATGGCTGATTTTGGCGGAATCTCTTTGCGTATTCGCTGCCTCACTGTGGATTAACGGCGCCCGATTCTTTGATGTGCGAAGAATGCCCGCTCTTGTCGGCTTCGAGCGCTGGGCCGACCGGATTGACGGCTGGGCAGAGACTATCTGCATCATTCTTTTCCTCGCCGCTGTTTTCGACAAATTGCGATCTGCCTCGACGCAAGATGCGAAACGCCGCCTCAGAGTGCTCGCCATACGCAGTGGCTTGTCCCTGGGACCGCTCTGGATCATGTTTGCCGTGTTACCGCACCTGGGCATCGACCCGCATCACGGCTCCTGGTTTGAGGTCGCGGTACCGCTCGTGGTTCTCTTCCCGCTTACGCTGGCTTACGTAGTCATCGTACAGCGAGCGATGGACGTCCGCATCCTGCTGCGCATGGGAACAAAATACCTGCTGGCGAAGGCGACGTTACTAATCGTAGAAATCGCCGTTGCGGCGTTTCTGGTGCTGCGTTTCATTGTCCCAATGATGGAACGGAAAGAGCATCAACTACTCAACGTGATTTTGCTCGTTGCCATCATAGCCGTCCTGTTCCGCGTGTTTCTTGTTCGCGACAGCTTGACTAGCCGCCTGCAAAGATGGCTCGACCGGAAGTTTTTCCGCGAGGCCTATAACAGCGAGATTGTTCTAAGCGAGCTCTCCGAACAAACGCGCCAGTTCACCGATAAAGGTCCACTGATCGAAACCGTATCGCGCCGGATTTCAGAAGTTCTTCATGTGCCACGCATTGCCGTTTGGCTGCGAGGCAGCAATGTCTTTCATCTGCAACAGGCAGTCGGCATCGACCTTATGGGCCCGGTCATGCTTCCCGAGGAATCGGCTACAGTCCAGAACCTGGCTCGAACCAATCGCCCCGCGACCGTGTACCGCGACCGGCCTGAAGACTGGTTCTTGACAACAGGCGAGGAGGAAAGAAAAACGTTAGATCGAGTAAGTGCCGAGCTGCTTCTACCGCTGCCTGGCCGCGAGCGCCTGATGGGCTTAATGGCGTTAGGCCCCAAGAAATCGGAAGAGCCATACACGCCTACGGATTTGCGCGTATTGCAATCGCTTGCGGCGCAAACGGGGCTGGCACTTGAAGTTAGCGAACTCGCGCAATCGCTCGCGAAGGAAGCAGCGCAGCGCGAGCGTGTCAATCGAGAAATGGAGATCGCGCGCGAAGTCCAGCAGCGATTATTTCCGCAACAGCTTCCCTCGATCGCCGGCCTGAGCCTGGCGGGAATGTGCCGTCCGGCGCTCGGCGTGGGCGGCGATTATTACGATCTCATCGAGCTCGAGGACGGGCGCCTCGGCATCGCGATCGGCGACGTTTCCGGAAAAGGAATTTCGGCCGCACTGCTCATGGCCAGCCTTCGCGCATCGCTGCGAGGCATGACGCTCGACGCACCAAGCGATTTGGCCAGGATGATGCAAAAGGTGAATCAGCTCGTGTACGAAGCATCGGCTGCCAACCGTTACGCCACCTTCTTCTTCGCTACCTATAACCCGGCGACTCGCGAGCTGCGCTACGTGAATGCAGGCCACAATCCGCCCATGCTGATCGGACGCGGCGCAGCCGATGTCCAACGACTGGAAGCGGGCGGGCTGGTGGTAGGTTTGATGCCGCGCGCAAATTATGAGGAACAGTCCATCGTGTTCAAACGTGGAGACGTACTGCTCACTTACACAGACGGAATTAGCGAAGCAATGACGGTGGATGACGAAGAATGGGGTGAAGAACGCATGCTCGCCGCGGCCCAAGCGGCGCAAAACGAGCCAGCCGGCGAGATCTTACAAGCAATCTTTCGCGCCGCCGACGACTTTACCGCCGCCGCCCCACAGCACGACGACATGACCCTACTAATCATGAAGCTCGACTAAAGCAACCATGTATATTCAACCGGCATCGGACGGAAGCTTCGACGCGGCGGACATGTGCCCGGATCCGTGACCCGCGTATCTCAGGCCCAACTTCCGTATTGCATAAAATTATCGGCCAAATCTCTTGCACCTAAATCTTTAGCGTAAGCACCTTGTAATCAAGAAGTTTGGCCGGTAATTTCGGGCATTACTGGTTCCAATCTGTGCACGCGCGCTAAGTTCCGTAATCTTGAGCAGTTACATATTAAGCGGGCAAATGATTGGCCAGTAATGCCGACGATCTGGGCAGAATCGGTACGCGGTACGTTGTTACTGCGGAGCTAACCGAATGCAACTGCCTAATACCGCCGTTTCGCGTATTCCGATTTTGCTTGCTTAAGAACCGGGACGTCGAGGTCGGCGTCTTTCCAAATTGTCAAGAAATCCTGGTACGCAGCCCTGGCCTTGTCTGCGTCGCCCGATGCGGCCAACGCTCTTGCGAGCTGCAAATGCGCCAATGCACCGACAGGATCGGCCATGACAATACCCGGATGATCGATAACCTTGCTAAACTCTTGAGCCGCTTTCTTGCCTTCGTGCAGAGCCAAGTAGGCTTCACCGCGCAGGTACGCAGGATAAAGACCTCCGAAAAATCCAAAGAAAGTTATGCCGGAGATGCTCAGCTCATGAGGCTCGGCGGCGCGCAGCTCGTTGATAGCGGCGGAGGGGAAACCGTGGTTGAGCGCGACGACTGCGCGTAGCACGGGCACGTAAGTGAACCGCACAGACGTATCCTCGGGAAACAGCTTTTCAAAAGAATCGGCGACTGCTGTGGCCTGCGCTGAATCGCCTGAGAGCGCCAGCGTGAGAGCAGACGCGTACTGCACGTCGCGGCCGGTTGATAACTGCTGTGCTGCGATCGCGTGTCGCCTTGCGATGTCAGTATTCCCGAATAGCGCTTGCCACAGAGCAACCGCGGCTTCGTAGGTCCCGGCACGTTCATGTTGCCCGACCTGTTGAGCAACATCCACCGCTCGGCGCGCCATATTCTCGGCCGGCTGCAGGCGTCCGGAACGAGCAAAAACAAGAGCCTGCAAGTGAGCCATCCAGTCTTCGGCTCCAGATATGCCTTCGGCCTGAGTCGCACGGCGCTTCATGTCCGCCGTATCACCTCGCAGAAAGGCGACATTGTAAACAATCAAAAAAAGCTCAGGAACCCGCAATTTGCGGTCAAATGCACGCTCAATTGTGGTCTCTGCCTCTTGCAGCCGATTCTTGTAGAGGTAGCTTGCCGCAAGATTTATGTAGGCAAAGGCATGATCCGGATCGAGTTCGATAGCACGACGCGCTTCTTCAATAGATTTGTCGAAATTTCCAACGCCCTGGGAAATAAAGCCGGAACACACCACGTGCGCATCGGCGTCGCGAGGGTAAATCTGCGTCCATAAGTTACACGTCTGTTGCGCCCTCTGCAAATTCCTTGTCACCCCGCGATCATAATTGGCGGTGATGAAGTAGCGTTCACGCTCACTGGTGCGATCCCGCAACTGGTAGGCTCGGGTCGTGCTTTCAACAGACAGGACGGACTCGCCCATCGCCGAGTAAGTGAGACCCAGCATCGCGTGCGCGAGCGCGAATTGCGGGTCGATTTCTATGGCGCGTTTAAACAAAGGCACCGCGGCAACGGTTCCGGTTGAGAGAGCCATGGCGCGAGCCGCGCCATAGGCTTTTAGTGCATCAAGTGAAGGCGTGGTTGCCTCTGCGAGCGGTTTGTCCAGTTTTCTGATGGATGCAAGCGATTCTCCGGCCCGCGATCTGAACTTGCGCGCAACTTGAGTGAGCGCATCCAGCACCTCTTCCTTTCGTGCGGTTTCTGCCTGCTCGTCGTCGATGGACGCTCCCGTGCGGCAGTTTCGGGCATGCAGTCCCACAACGTAGTGCGTTCCGATACTGCTAATAGAACCCTCCAGTACGGCCGCTGCTCCGATACGTTCGCAAATCTCGCTTGCCAGTTCCGGAGTGAGCGGCGCATCTGCGGGTTTTGCCATCATCGCGAGCGCGAGCTGGATACGGTCCTCGGGAACGATGCTCAGGAACGGTGATTGTTCGAGCTGAATGGCCAGGCCTTGCCGAAGCGTATCGTCGAATACCGCATCACCCGTTCTGTTCACGAAGTCCGCGAGCACAATGGCGCCCTGGCCCGAGAATCTCCCGGGACGGTGGAGAAATGACCAGATAAGGACGGCCAGACAAACGGCGATTATCGCGGCGACGAGCCACATCCAGGGTTTCCTCTTCCAACGAGAGTGCACCTCCGGCCTCGCCGGTTCGAGGTAAACGCTCGCAAGGCCCGGGGCGCTGGGCCAGTCGTCCACACCCACGATCAGCCTGTAGCCTCGGCGCTTGACCGTCTCTATGTATCGTGGTTGATCGGCCGAATCGCCGAGCGCAAGCCGCAGCTTTTTCACTGCGACGTTCATAGAATTCTCAAACTCGACGACGGTGCCGTTAGGCCAAAGCCGTCTGCGGATCTCTTCTCGGCTGACTAGACTGCCGGGCTGTTCCGTTAATAGTTCGAGAATCCGGAACGGCTGCTCCTGTAAAGGAATTTTGACCCCCTCACGGTACAGCTCGCCGGATCGCAGATCGAGGACAAAAGAATGGAAGCGGCGAACCTCCGCTAACTTCTGGTTCAGCATCCTAGCCAATACGGGAAGCGCTCACCATTGTAGGCCAGTTAAGAGCTCGACGGGGTACCCGCCCAGGACATCTGCAATTCACCTGGAATTCACTCGCAGATACATACTCTTTCCGGCGTTTTGGAACCAGAATGGCGAAAGCAAGGCGGACAAGAAGCCGCCTTCTTCACTTAAAGGAGATGGAATGAAATCGGCCACACTGTTCCTTGTTGCTGCCGCGAGCCTGGTAACGATTCCGCTGTTACAAGCGCAAGAACAACAAGCCAAAGGGCGGTGCATACACTGCTACGAGCTAGTTGATCTCGGCACGTTGGGCGGCACCTATAGCTATGGATACGGCATAAACGAGCTGGGATGGATAGCCGGGGGCGCTGCGACGCAAAGCCAGACTAACGGCCTGGCTCAGATCGGATTTCTCTGGTACGGAGGCGGGCCGCTCCAGGAGCTGGGCACGCTGGGCGGACAGGACTGTCCGGATTGCAGCAGCGAGGCGGGCGGGCCAAACTTCTGGGGCGAGTCGGCGCTTATTTCAGAAACGGCTGAGCCCGACCCGAATGGCGAAGATTTCTGCGGCTTTGGCACCCATCGCCAGTGTCTCGGTGCGGTGTGGCGTCGTTGGGGCTTGACCGCGCTTCAGCCCTTTCCAGGGGGACACAACAGCCAGGCCTATTGGCTGAACGATCTTGGACACGTGGCCGGCTTTGCCGAGACAAATCATAGGGATCCCACATGCAAAGCAGGAACACCGAACCAGGTGCTGCAGTTTGAGGCCGCAATTTGGAACCTAAACGGGGGAATTCGCGAGCTTTCACCGCTCCAGGGCGATACGGTTGGGTTCGCTTTCGGGATTAATAATCAAGGGCAGGCGGTTGGAACTTCAGGGTTATGCTCAAACGTCTCGTTACCTCCGAACGAGCAGCCAGCCGGGCCGCATGCCGTGATTTGGGAAGCCGACGGAACGCCAATCAATCTCGGAACACTCGGAGGCACATATAACCTGGCCACGAGTATCAATGAATATGGTGAAGTGGACGGAGATGCGCGATCGTCCAAAGACGGCAATATCCACCCCTTCTTGTGGACAAAAGATGCAGGCATTCAGGATTTAGGCGCATATCCCGGTGCCCTCTTGACCATCGCACCCTGTTGTCACACCCTGAACGACTGGCGTCAAGTAGCCGGTTTCGCCGCACTTCCGTGTTCGGGCACCGGCTGCCAGGCGAGTTCGCCTCCCAACTTCCGCGCACTGCTGTGGGAAGACGGATCGTACACGGATCTCAACACACTCGTGGCCACCGATTCTCTGCTGTACCTGCAATCCGCTTTGTCGATCAATGACGCCGGACAGATCACCGGCTATGGATTAGTTAAGAGTGCTTGCACAGTGCAGAGCCCGCCGGCATGGCTAGTGAATCAGGCAGCGTGCCCGGTGATTCATGCGTTTGTTTTAAAGCCTTTGTTTTAAAACAGGCACAGGGCCATTCGGCAGGTGGATTGAACGAGCAACCCTGCGGGGTGGGGCTATTTGCCATTTAAAGTGACGTCTTAGCCAAGTTTCCGGATAGCTCCCAGATCACGCGCCATCCGGAACTTGAACCGCTTGCGCCTGTCGCCCGACCGTTTCGCTCGAGATCTCGCCTCATAGGAACCTACACCGGCGCTCACATCCGACAGTCGGAAGTCCGTCGGACACCGCAAGATGTCACGTCAAGCTCACTTTTCACACCTCTGCGAACAGCGCGGGCAAAAGCCCGATCTGCATGTGTAATTCGTGGCTGACAGCTGAGCGCTGACAGCTGAAAGCTAGGCTTCACCGCAAATTCCCTACGCGCAAAACCTCCACCTCGTACGCATCCAGGCTGTCCCGGAAAAAATGATCGCGCGCTTCGACCCACGACAATTGTTTCGGCACAGGCAGCGAATCGAAAAACTCCTGCATCTCGGCCGCGGGCCCGTATTCATCATGCGTGCTTTGAATGAAGAATTTCGGAATGCGGATTTCGTGCGCATACTCGCGATTCGGCCGTTTCGTAGGAAAACCCACCGCAATCACCCGGCTAAGCATCGCGTCGGAAACCGCGATCCGCAGCGCCACCTGCGAGCCGAACGAGAATCCCGCTACCAGCGTCGGAAGAAGCGGATAGCGGCTGCGCAACTCGAGCAGAGCGGCGCGCGCATCTTCCGTCTCGCCCACGCCGTGCCCATAACTCCCTTCACTGAGGTTCACTCCCCGGAAGTTAAACCGCAACACCACGCATCCCGACCGCCGCAACCCTCGTGCCAGCCGATGCACAACCTTGTTGTGCATCGTGCCGCCATGCTGTGGGTGCGGATGGCAAACCAGCGCTGCTTCCACAGGTTCCTGTTCTTCCGGCTCTTCAATGATGGCTTCGAGCCTTCCCACTGGTCCGGTTATGAAAAGACTCTCGATGCGGCGCGCCATCCGGGCTTAGTTGCTCCGGTAGTTGGTGAACTGCATGTCGATACCGAAATCTTTTCCGCGCAAAAGGGCGATCACCTGCTGCAGCGTGTCGCGATCTTTCCCGCTCACCCGAATCGCGTCGCCCTGAATCGAAGCCTGCACCTTGAGTTTGCTGTCTTTGATAACTTTGACGATATCCCTGGCCTTTTCGGTCGAAATGCCCTGCTGCAGCGTAATCTCCTGCCGCACGCTGCCGTGGGTGGCCGGCGTTATCGTTCCGTATTGCAGCCCTTTCAGCGGCACGCCGCGCTTCACCAGCTTTTGTCCCAAAATCTCGTTGACCGATTTCAATTTGTACTCATCGGCGCTCGCCAGCAGAATTTTGTTTTCCTTCTCATTCAATTCAATGTTCGATTTCGAATCCTTCAGATCGAATCGCGTGTGAATCTCTTTCGACGCCTGCTGAATGGCATTCGAGACTTCGTTCAAGTCGATCTTCGATGCGATGTCGAAAGTGTTATCGGGCATGGCCTTCGGGCTTCACTAAGCTTTGCTGGACGGCAATCATGACACGGTCCGTCAACTCGTCGATCAATACCGGAATAGCGCTGTCGAGCGCGAGCGTTACGGCTGCCCGAACCATGGCACGATCCACGCCGGGCTCGCTATCTGTCTTATTGCCGCGTTCTGCTTCCGCCTGCTCCAAAAGCGGTTGTACCGCGCCCAGCAATGCCGACGCTTCAAACGGTTTGCGCAAGACGATTTCCGCCCCGGCATTCTTGGCATCCTGCTCGTCAAATTCATCCGTCACGCCCGCCGCAAACACGATCCGAATGTGCTTCCATTCGGGTTGGGCTTTGATGAACCGCGCTAATTCGAAGCCGTTTTTTGCCGGAAGATAGACGTCCGTTATCAGAATGTCTGGATGTACGTCCGATAGCCGGCGAAGCGCGGTGGCACCATCCGTGACGCTAACCACTTCAAGCCCCTGCCCCGAAAGTATGCGTTCGCCGAGCCGCAAAGCCTGTTGACTGTCGTCGGCCAGCAGAACCCGCTTCATTGATTCGGAGGCGCAGTCTGCTGCGGCTGCGTTGTTTGGGTCTGCGGCTGGGCGCCCTGTACCGGTTGCTGGGAAGTGGCGGGCGCTGCGTTCCCTTGCCCCTGTTGCGTGCCCTGCGTTGCATTCCCCGACGCATTCTGCGCTGCCGCGTTCTGCGTGGCGTTCTTCTTCTTGTTCTTCTTCGCCTTCTTCAAAGCCTGCTCACGCGCCTTCTTTAGCTCGGCATCGTGGTTTGTGGGCACAGGTTCGGTTGAGGTGCCGCCGGTTGCCGCGGTCGTCCCTTTGGTGTCAAGGTTCTGCCGCGCATCTTTGTTTTGATCGAGCTTGCTCGGATCCTGAACTACTGAGCCTTGCACATCGGTAGTGCCGCCGCCTCCCCCAGCGCTTGCCTCGAGATTATTGTTCACCTTCGGCACGCTCGCTGGAATTGGGAATGCCGTATCCTGCATCGTCGGCGGACCCGATTTCGCGGCATGGCTTATATCGGGCCGGCTGAATAGAAATCCCATCCCCTGGCTCACTAGCGATCGGCCTTTGTAGTTTTCGTCGTCGTATTTCTCCCGGTCGGCAGCGGCTTGGTTCACGTGCGGAATCGGGACTTCTAGATCTTCGAGCTCCTGTTTCGCGTTGGCGGCTCGCGCGCTCAACGGATAGTCGCGAACAATCCGGCTAAAGTCATCCGCCGCATTCTGACGGAACCGCGGGCCCATCTTCAGGTACGATTTACCCGCTTCCCACAACGCCTCGTCCGCGCCGCTATACAACGGATATTCGTCCGCCAAATAGCTCAGCCGGTTTGCCGCGGCGGGATTCGCTCCCCGCGAAAAATAGAACGTCCCTACGCTGAACTCATGGCCGCCGAGCACTTCCTGAATGTTACGAAGCAGTTGCGCGGCTTGCGGCGCGTGCTTGCTGTTCGGATATTGAATCAGCAGGTTCCGGCATTCGTCTTCCGCGCGAAGCGCCTGGGCCGGATCGCGATCCGCCTTATCCATCTGCCTGTAATGAATCATGCAGATCTTGTATTGGGCCTCGGCCGACTCTTCCATCGTGGGATAGAACAATTCGAAGTCCTTGTACTCGGCCTCCGCTTGCGCCATGCCGTTGCCGCCGCCCTCCCGGTACCAGCTATCCGCCAAAGCAAGCTTCGCCTTAGCCAGAAATTCGCTCGACTCATACGTGTTCATCAGCGTATTTAATTCGATCCGCGCTACTTCATACCGGCCGTGTTCGATATCGCTCATCGCCTTATCGAACAGCACTTTGTCCGGCTGTTGCGTGTTCTTCGTGATGGGCGTCTCGTACTTCTTATGAATACAAGAGGAAAGTAAGCCCAACATTGCCACGGCCGCGAGGGCGCGCTTCAAAGTCCTTAGGGGAACTCGCGCAAAACGGGCTGGACCGCGCCCTTTGCGCGCTGCTGAAATCACGATTGTCTTCATTACACTTTGACCAATAAAGCTTCTTCCGCTTTTCGTTGTAGCTCGAGGTACGCTGCTCCCGGGTCGGGAGAATGGAATACCGACGATCCGACAACCACCCAATTCACGCCTGCCTTCGCCACCTCGCCGACATTTTCTAAAGTGACGCCGCCGTCGATCTCGATTGCAAAATTCAAGCCCCGCTCCCGCCTCCGCCGTTCTAAGTGACGCACTTTCTCGAGCGATCGCGGAATGAATTCCTGGCCCCCGAAACCGGGATTGACGCTCATCACCAATACATGATCCACAATGTCGAGAACATCTTCAAGCAGATCGACGATCGTATGGGGATTGATCACTACGCCGGGCTTCGCCCCTTCGTCGCGGATCATGTGCAGCGTCCGGTCCAGGTTCTTGCAAACCTCATAATGAACGCTGACTGCATCCGCCCCCGCCTTGATAAATGCGGGAGCATACGTATCGGGATCCTCGATCATCAAGTGATGGTCGAGAGTGAGGTTGGTGGCTCTTCGAAGGGATTCGGTCACTGGCGGACCCATGGTCAGGTTCGGCACAAAATGCCCGTCCATGATATCCACGTGAATCATCCGCGCTCCGGCCCGTTCAACCGCCCGGACCTCGTCGCCGAGGCGCGTGAAATCTGCCGCTAATATCGATGGGACAATTTGAACCACGTAACTTTCAGGCCCACTCGCTGACAATTCCCGACTCCAGGCCCCCAACACGCCTTATTCGCTTGATGTTATCACGGCCGCATAGAACCCATCGCCCGGAACTCTACCCGGCAACCGCCATCTCTCTTCGACAATTCTCGCCCCCGCCCGCTCGCCGATCGCTTGCCGCACCACGTCTTCATTTTCCTGCCTCTCAAGCGAACAAGTGGCGTAAACCACCCGTCCACCAACTCGAAGGTGCCCCAAAGCCCGGCCCAAAATCCGTACCTGCCGCTCCGCGAAGCGCTCAAAGTCTTGCGGAGAGACGCGCCACTTGATCTCCGGGTTGCGTGAAAGAGTTCCTGTTCCAGAGCAAGGTGTGTCCACAAGTATTTTGTCGAAGCGTGTCCGGAACGGAAGAGTCTGCGAGGCGTCAAGCACCACGCGCGGAAACACCTCTGGAATCTCTAGAATTCGGCGGAGACTGATGTCGCAGGCCACGGCCGGTATCGCTGATTCGGCTGCCTGCGCTGTTTTGTTGCCGGGAGCCGCGCATAGATCCAGGACCGTATCCCCTGGCTGTAATTCGAGGAGCGGCACTATCGCTTGCGACCCGATGTCTTGCAGCCGTAGTTGTTTCGTATCGCCTGTGATCACTTGAAAGCAGCCCGGAATTTCGGTGGCAGCTAGTTCGAGCCCCACAGGCGGTAGTTCATGCGGCCGCAACCGAATGTACTTAGCAGGTTCCTCGAGAGCCGCCCGCGCAATCGCCCTCGCGGTTTCGGCGTCGAAATGTTGTGTCCAGCGCTCGAGCAGCCACGCGGGACACGAGAGTTCGATTGCGGCGTCGGGCCACTTCACTGCCGCCCGATTCACTTTCCTCAGCACGGCGTTCACAAAACCAGCCGCTACACGCCGGTGTGCTTTCGCGAGCTCAACCGTTTCGTGGACGGCCGCATGAACCGGAACGCGATCCAGATAGCGAAGTTGAAATATGCCGAGGCGCAGCACAATTTTCACCGCGCCTTCAATCTGCTCGAGCTTCCGCCCCGAATAATGATGGATCAGAAAATCCAGTTGTCCCTGGAATCGCAGGCATCCGAACACGAGCTGCGAGGCAAGTCCCGCATCGCGCGAGCTAAGCGCGGCCGTTCTGGCGAGGAGAAGATCGGTGGCGAACCCTCCGCCCGCAACGTGTTGCAGCACATCATAGGCAACCCGGCGGGCAGGCGAAACAGTGGCCGAGCCAGGACTCATAGCCCCAGCTGGTTCAGCACCGCCGCCGCTTCTTCCTGCGTAATCAAAGTCAGTTGAATCTGCTTGGAATCTTTTTCGTTCAGCTCGATCTCCACGCCCCGGCTATCGAGAGCCTTGGCGAGTTCCGGATTTAACCACAGGTTCGTGTCAAAACCGTCGTAAGCAAATGCTTTGTATCTTCCCGGTTCAATGCTCCGAAAAGTGAAATGTCCCTGGGCGTCGGTCGAAGAATACTTGATGCCTCCAAGGAATTCGTCGGTCTTCTTTTCCGGTATGAGCACGACGCTGACGGCGCTCGCGGCAACAGCAGCGTGTGAATCGGGATCGTCTCGCGTGACCGTGCCTTCCAATTTAGCCGGCGAAAAGCTCAAAACAATTTCCACTTGACCAGTTCCTTGCGTCAGATCCAGCGATTTATCTGTCATCTCGCGAGCACTCAGCCGCACCGACTTAACAAACAGTTCCTGGCCAGGCACCTCCACGCGTATTTGGTAATGATTCGGGGCCAAGTCGCGCATAATGAACGAGCCGTCTACAGAGGCTACCGCATTGCCTGGCATATATCCTTCGGACGTGGAAAAATACACCCGCGCGGTCGAGAGGTCGGCGTCACCCCGATCCTCGACGACAAGCCGTCCATGAACATCTGCCGCTGGTTGAATGGGGATCTCGAGATTGTCGATGTTTCCGTCCGAGACCTCGACCGGTACCGACCCACTGCCATTCCGTCCCACCTGGGATGCGAGCTCTAAGACGTACGACCCACGTTGAACGTCATCGATTTCAAATTCGCCATTCTTTTTCGGACGCGTACTGCTTCCCGCCCACGACGCGAATGGCTCGTTCGTCCTCAGATAGGGAGTGTAGTTGAGCGCAGAGTCGCCGGGAGGCACGGAGACAATTCTTCCGCGAATATGAAAACCCGGCTCGCGGCGCATCTTAATGTTTACGTCCGTTACTTCCTGGCCCGACTGAACCTGTAGCGCTATTGCATTTTCAAAGCTGGTTGTGTCGCCATAAAACGTCGGCACAAGCCGTACATTCACTGGATTGCCTTGGCGATCCACTTCCCTGGGCGGGCGCCCCATAGGAAGCTCACTCTCCTGTGCGCGAATGAAGTATTTTCCCGGTACCACGCCCGAAATGTGAAAGTGGCCCTGCCCGTCTGAACCATCGCCTCCAGAGGTACGAAGAATCGGCTTACCCTGCTTCCAGCCGCGCATCAAAAGTGCGACTTCGCATTCCACTGGCTCGCCTTGGTCATCCGTCACCACGCCCGATACCGTCGCCTCGGGGTACATTCTGATGTCCAATTTGCTCGTCGTCTGCCCCGCCTGCAGCTCAACCGGAACGCCCGGCCCGTTCGCGCGCTTGGCGCCGTACTTTGCTCCCAGATAGCCTGCTTTGACCACTGAAATTTCATATTTACCCGGTTCCAACTTTTCAAAGTGAAATGTGCCTCCATCGTCGGTCCGCATAGCGAAGCCGCCTGGGGCATCCTGCCAATCAGACGACTGCACCTTCGGCTTGATCGTCACTTGGGCGCGCACCACCGGTTCGCCTGTCGCCGCGCTCACAACCTGCCCTTCGGCAATCGCCGGTTCCTTCTTCCCGCCAGCCTGGGTTTGCGCCGATTCCAGGGCCAGACTGGCAACCAGCAAAATCGCGAAGCTACGCATGGCCTTTCGTTATCCTTGTACACAGTGGAGCTGGAAAAAGCAATATTGCGCAAAGTGGGGGAAGCGATTGGCCGCTATCGCATGATCCGCAATGGCGATCGCGTTGCCGTCGGCCTGTCGGGCGGAAAAGATTCCGTGACGCTTCTCGAAGCGCTTGTGCGCCTCGAAAAGCGGGCTCCCATCGATTTTTCGGTCTGCGCCTTCACGATTGAACAAGGCAAATTCCTCGCGCCCATCCATCCGTTTCGCGACTATCTCGCTCAGCGCGGCATCGAGTGGACCTACCTTCAAGACAACCCTTCCCTGCGCCTTCTCGACGAGCAGCCCGACCATGGCTGCGACCTTTGCAGCCGCTTCCGCCGCCGCGCCGTTTACCAGGTAGCGCGCAACCTCGGAGCCAACGTGATCGCGTTAGGCCACACTGCCGACGATTTCTGCGAAGCATTCCTTCGCAATGCTCTCTTCACCGGTAGACTTAGCGCGCTACCGCCCATCACGTATTCTAAGAAACGCGAATTCCGCCTCATCCGCCCGCTCGTCTTTGTTACCGAGGAGCTGACTCGAGCCTACGCCCAACTGCTCGAAGCGCCTGTCATCCCTTGCGGCTGCTCTCAAAAAACCGGTACAGTTCGGCGAACCCTGCGCGACATTTTCTCGGCGCTTGAACGCGATCACCCTCATCTCAAAGAAACACTGCTCTCGGCCATGAGCAATATCGAAACCAGCCGGTTGCTTGACTTGCGATACCTTGATTCCGACGGCGCGGTGATCGAAGAGGAGCCCTCGTTGGTCCAGTTAATCGGTTAAGATGACGCCTCGATATTTGCGAATTGTATTTCTCTCCGAGTTCCTCGTGGCCGTTATCGCAATCTTCACAGCGTGGTCTGAAATCGGCGGTCAGGCCGTGCTCGACGCAATGCCGTGGGGCTGGAAAGGCGGCCTTGGTCTTGGGCTGGCTGGCGTCTGTGTCGCATATTCCGTAGCCTTAACGTCAGCGGATTCGGTTTGGAACATTCGTACCGCCAAATGGCTGGCCTTGATTCTGGCCCTGGTAGGAACGATGGGCGTCGTCACGTTTTATTACGCGCTGCAGGTGCAGAACGAGCCTCCCGACGAGCAGGATACTTCGGCGACCCTCCGATCGAACGCCGGCAATCCCACGCCGCCGATTAGCCCGCACCGGAAATTTGCGTAATGGAAACCCGGCCCGACGCCGATTACGGAACCTGGAGCCACCCAACACTCCCGCTCACAGTTCGCTATTCTCTTTCCCTCTTCCACGAAGTTGATTTTGTTGTTAGTGAAGGTTATCGCCGCATCGCTTATGGCGGTATCGAACACGGGGGCTTGCTGTTCGGCCGCGCATCCCGTAACGAGCTGCAAATCGAAGCCTTCCGCCAAATTGAACTCGAGCATGCCTCCGGGCCGGCGTTTCTGCCATCGGAGGGCGACGTCGAGCGAATCAAAGAACAGATTCATAGCGCCGTAGCCGATCCCGAGTTAGCGGGCCTCGAACCCGTCGGTCTTTTTGTCTCGCACTCACGACGCGAACTGCAGGTCGAGGAAGCCGAGCGCCAGCTTCTCGCCTCGCTGCTTCTGCAAGGCCCTCGGCTTCTCGTCCTTCTCAAACCCGAAAAATTCAAGCCGACCAGCTTTGCGTTTGTCTTTCCGGACGAGTCGGAATTGAACATTTTTACGCTCCCTTCGCCGGTGCGCCCGCCTCGGGCGAAAAGGAAAGCTGTGGAGACGCCGCCGGAAGAATCTCCAACCGGGGAAACCGCGCCATCCACGAAGCCAAAGGCGCGCCGTTATTCGCGAAAGGCCACTGTCGTTGCGCTCAATGAAGCACTCCCCGAACCCAGCCCTGCCGCTGCTCCACCGCCCGAACCAGATCCGCCGGCTCTCGAGGCGGAAGCCGAGCCCGTCGTTGTGCCTGTTCGAAAGATCGAGTGGCGCATCCTGATTTCTGCCGCCGCCGTATCGGCCATTCTGCTCCTGGGCTGTTTTCTCTACTTCAACTGGAATTTCCTTGAGCCGCCCATCGACCTTCACGCCACCGCGGCGCCGGGCCACGTAACGGTGAGCTGGTTGCCGGAAGAAACGGCTGGAACAAACGAAGCCAATCTCCATATCTGGAGTAACCACGGCAATCGAACCGTGACTCTTTCGCCAGCCCAGCGGCAAGCCGGCGAGGCGATAATTGCCGCCACGGGAAACGACATCACCATCGAATTAGTCACGCATCACTGGCTGCACGACCGGCGCGGCGTCCTGCGCGTGCTGACGAAAAGGTGACCGAACACGCAAGGAGCTGGCGCTTACCCCGATAAAGCGCGACCAGGAGGTCGCGCGCGAACGAGGACGTCCGCCCCACCGTGGTTGGCTACTCTTTCACCCGCAGATCTTCGCCGAGCATCTGCTTCGGCTTCTCAATCCCCAACATGCCGAGCAGTGTCGGGGCTACGTCTTTTAGCGCGCCTGCAGGCCGCAGCTTCATCTTTTCCTCAGTCATGACGATGAACGGCACAGGATTCGTCGTGTGATAGGTGTGCGGACCTTTTGTAATCGGGTCGATCATAGTCTCGGCGTTGCCGTGATCGGCTGTGACGATCCAACTCCCGCCGGCGCGTTTCAATGCCTTGTAGATCTCGCCGAGCCCTGTGTCTACCGCCTCGCAGGCCTGTACGGTAGGCGCTATTTTGCCGGAATGCCCCACCATGTCGGCGTTGGCGAAATTCATCACAACCACGTCGAATCCGCCTCGCTCGATTGCCTGCACAACTTTATCCGTTATGCCGGTCGCGCTCATTTCGGGTTTCAGATCGTAAGTGGCTACTTTGGGCGAGGGCACCAGCTCCCGTTCCTCACCCGCATACGGCTTCTCGTTTCCGCCATTGAAAAAGTACGTGACGTGCGCATACTTTTCGGTTTCGGCCACACGCAGGTTCTTCCAATTGGCCCGCGCCATCACGTCGGCAAGAATGTTGTCGGGATGCTCGGGTGGAAGCACATAGGGAAGCGCGAATGTCTTATCGAACTGCGTCATCATCGTGTACGTCAGGTCCTTAGGAACGAGGGAACGCGATGGCTGTTCGAGCTTCTTGTCTGTCAAGGCAAGCGTCATCTCGCGCGCCCGGTCGGCCCGGTAGTTATACATAATGACGCTGTCGCCTTCGCGAATGAGCCCGACTGGCTCGTTGCGCGCGTCCACGATGGTTACGGGCTCGATGAATTCGTCGGTGATGCCACGCTTATACGATTGCCGGACTGCCTCGACGGCGCTAGTTGCCTTGTGACCGTTGCCAAGCACTATGGCGCCAAAAGCGCGCTCAATACGGTCCCACCGTTTGTCGCGGTCCATCGCATAGTAACGGCCCGATACACTCGCGATCTTGCCCACGCCAAGTTCGCGCAGTTTCTTCTCAATTTGCTCGACGTAGCCCGCCCCGCTTTCGGGCGGCGCGTCGCGCCCATCCATGAAGCAGTGAACGAACACATTCGGCAGCCCGTGTTTCCTGGCCATCTCGATCAACGCGTAAAGATGCGTGAGCTGCGCATGCACTCCGCCGTCGCTCGCCAGTCCCATCAGGTGCAGCCGGCGCCCTTCCGCCTTCTGCATGGCGTTCGCGAGAACTGGATTCGAGAAAAATTCGCCCGAGCTGATCATCAGGTCGATCCGTGTGACATCCATATAAATCACGCGCCCGGCGCCCATGTTCATGTGGCCAACTTCGCTGTTACCCATTTGTCCGTCCGGCAAACCCACGAACGGCCCGGATGTGTGAATCAGTGTGTTAGGGTAGGAGCGAAGCAGTTCGTCATAAACCGGTTTTCGCGCTGCTGCAATCGCATTCCCCTCCGTTGCCGTCGAAAAGCCCCAACCGTCCAGAATCGTCAATACGAGCGGCCGCTGATTCGCCATCGTGCGGCCCTATTGTCGAAACGCCCTTTTGCCCGGATAAATCGCCGCATCTCCAAGCTCCTGCTCGATACGCAGCAGTTGATTGTATTTTGCAAGCCGGTCCGTCCGGCTGGCCGAGCCCGTCTTGATCTGGCCGGCATTCGTCGCCACAGCCAGGTCTGCGATAAAGGAGTCCTCCGTCTCGCCCGAGCGATGCGAAATCACCGTTGTGTAATTCGCACCAGAGGCGAGCCGCATCGTATCCAGGGTCTCGGTCAGAGTCCCAATCTGATTCACCTTCACCAGAATGGAGTTGGCAATCCCTTTCTCGATTCCCCGCCCGAATATCTCCGGGTTCGTGACAAAGATGTCGTCGCCAATCAACTGAATCTTGCGGCCAAGGGCTTCGGTAAGCGTTTTCCAGCCATCCCAATCTTGTTCCGCCATGCCGTCCTCGAGCGAAATGATCGGGTACTGGCGGACCCAGTTCGACCAGTATTCGATCATTTGATCGGTCGTCTTCTCGCTTTTGTCCGATTTCTTGAAGATGTATTTCTTCTTGCCGCTGTCGTAAAACTCGCTGGCTGCCGGATCGATTGCCAGCCAAATCTGCTCACCCGCCTTATACCCGGCCCTTGAAATCGACTCCATCAAAACTTCGAGCGCCTCTTCATTCGACTTCAGGCTTGGCGCAAAGCCTCCTTCGTCGCCAACCGCTGTCGAATATCCGCGCTTTTTCAAAACGCTTTTCAGCGTGTGAAATGTTTCCACTCCCATGCGCAATGCTTCTCGAAAGCTTGCCGCGCCCGCTGGAACAAGCATGAACTCTTGCGGATCGACCGAATTGTCGGCGTGGACGCCGCCGTTGATGACATTCATCAGCGGCACAGGAAGCACGCGCGCATTCACGCCGCCCAAATAACGGTACAGCGGTGTCATCTCTGATTGCGCCTGCGCGCGAGCCGTTGCCATTGAAACTGCAAGAATCGCATTCGCGCCAAGCTTGCCCTTATTGTTGGTCCCATCCAGCTTCAGCATCTTATCGTCAATCAGGGTTTGATCGGCTGCGTCGATACCGGCAAGCGCGGGCGAGATTGTTTCATTGATGTGTTTAACGGCATTCAAGGTTCCTTTGCCGAGATACCGGCCTTTGTCGCCGTCGCGCAGTTCAATCGCCTCAAATTCGCCGGTCGAGGCTCCTGAAGGAACCGCAGCCCGCCCTATCGAGCCATCCGCGAGGTGAACATCCGCCTCGACTGTCGGATTGCCACGCGAATCCAGAATCTCTCTTCCAACGACTTTGACAATGTCCATGAATTTCCTCTGATGTCTTGATACTGGGGTCGTGGCCAGGGCGAGTCGCCAGACACGCTATTCGCTGTGCGCGAAACCTCTACTTTAGCGCAGCGGCAAACAAACTCCGGTCCTTCTCACTCACATCACAGGGCCCGGCTTCGAAAAGCTTTCGCGCTCAAGTGTTTATTGATTGATTAGCTAGCGCTTCAAAGTCGGGCAAGTCGTCGGTTGAGAAAGAGGATAGGAAGAGGGCAGCCAACGACTCGAGGCCCTCCCGGTCGTCGTCGTCGAACCGGTTGAGCGACGGACTATCGAGGTCGAGCACCCCCAGCAGCCGGCCCCAATTTAGCAAAGGCACCGCAATTTCCGATTTTGAATCGGGATCGCAGACGACGTGACCGGGAAATTTCTCGACATCGGGAACGACAATGGTTTCGTTCCGGGACGCCGCAGCCCCGCACACGCCTTCGCTGAAGTCGATACGCGTGCAAGCTGGTTTGCCCTGGAACGGCCCCAGAAACAGCGTGTCTCGACGGGTAAAATAGAAGCCAGCCCAGTTAATATCCGGAAGAGTATGGTATAGCAGCGACACCGTGTTCGCTGCGTTCGCCAGAAAATCCGGCTCTTCTTTTAACAGGTCGGCCAACTGTTCACAGATCTGCCTGTAGCCGTCCGATTTGGACGTACCGGATGGCACGGGTCGAATCGCGTCCATAAATTGGTTTCTCCACAGTGTAGCTGAGAAACCCAGGCGAATTGGCTGTCCGACGTGGGGAACGACGGTGGACTAGTACTAGCCGAGTGCCCTTAACTAGCTGCTCGCCAACTTCCTCTTGTACGGCGAGGAAATGTATCCTTTCGCTTCGCTGGCGGCGGCCGAATCGGGAGCCGTCCGCATTGTTTCACGGTACGCCGCGACGGCTTCTTCATGGCGCCCACACAAGTCGTAAAGCTGCCCGAGCCGGAGCCACGCGAGCACCGCCGTATTCAGGTCCAGGCTATCGGCTTTGGCCGTTACCGCTTTCATTTCGTCGAGAGCGGGTTTCACATCGCCGTACCAAAAAAGCAGGTTGCCGCGAAGGTACTTAATCTTCTCGAGAGGTAGTTCGCGATATCCCTCCGTTTGAGCTGCCCGCAGCCGCTCTACTTGCGCCAGGATGGAAAGCGCCGCAGTCTTGTTTCCGGCATCGCTGTACATCTGCACTTGCTCTAACTGCAGCAGGTAGTTGTGCGGAAACGTCTGTCCCAGCGCTTGAAGAAGAGGAATTGCGTCTTCCGGCCGCCGCTCGCGCCGGTAAATAACTGCCAGCAGGATGCGCGCGTCGTATTTGTTCAGAACTCCGCGGTCCGCTACAACCTTCAATTCCTGAAGCCCTCTGTCGCGATCTCCATGGAAACCGGCAAGAAATCCCACCATACGCATGTAAAACGGAAGACTGCCCACTACATAGTCGTGTAGGCCCTGAATCAGGTATGCGTCGGTCAACCCGGACTGCAATTGCAGCACTTGATTGCTATACTTGCGCGACTGTGTGGCGTTTCGAAGCGCATCCATCCATGCTTTATCCACCAAGAACTCGTAATTCGCCCGTAAGCCGTAGGTGACACTTAAGTCGTACAGCGCCGTCGCATCGTTCGGGTCTTTTGCGAGCCGCTCCTGGCCCAAGCTAAGCGCCTTGCTCATCGCCTCCTCAAACTTACTGCGCTGTGCATCTGATATCTCCAGTTTCGGGCTTCGCAGAAATGGATTATTGCCCGTCACTAACTCGCTTTCGAGCGCACCGTTGCGGAATAGCTCGTGGTAAAGAATTGTCTGCGCCAGATGGTTGTAGGCGCCCGGATCTGACGGATGTTCACGCACTTCCTGCTCAAAATCGCTGGTTGCGGAATTGTATTCGTTGTTGTAAAAGTGCTTCCAGCCTGGGGAATTGAGCGGATCTTGCAATCTCACAAGGTCGTTTCCGGCCAGAGGCAGAGCTAGCAAAACCGCCAGGACGCATAACAATCCCACCGCCAGGCTTCCATTCCGGACTACTGAGGGAATTTCCATATCCACCCGGTCGGTTTGATGACTTCGTTACAGAAAGCGATCCGCTCTTGAGCCGCCTTACTTTCCTCCTGGCGCCAAGGACAGTTGGCCGGGCTACGCTCTAAATGCACCGGTATTGCCCGAGTTTGGGGCTACACCCGTACTATATCGGACGAAAATACCACAGCCCTGGTTGCGCGAACTCGCGCTCACGTCTTCGAGGCGAGACTCGAGGCGCTGACGTCGGCCTCGACCGCCAGCCAGCTCACATCGGCCTCGGAATCACCGAAGCGCTTCAATCCCGCCTCGACGATAGCTGAATCGGGCACTTTTTTGAGCGGCGTATAACGAGGATGATGAGCTTCCTTGTACGGATCGTTGCGAGCCGCGTTATAGCAGCAAATCATAGACCAGCGGGGATTGTCGGAGTGATTCTGGTCGGAGCGATGCAAAAGATTCGCGTGAAAGAACAGTGTGTCGCCCGGATCCATCTCGACATACACTAGCGGAAGCCGCTTCACAACCTCGTTCACCCGCTCGGCATCCGCGCCTGCCTGATCGCCTGTCAGCACGTGGTCGATGCGCCCCAACTCGTGAGAGTGTGCAACCACCTGCAGACAGCCGTTCTCCTTTGTGGCCGGGTCAACGGCGATAAAGGCGCTCGTTAACAGAGGAAAAAGGACACCATTTTGATACCAGTAGCCGTAATCCTGGTGCCAGGCCCAAGCGCCTCCGACCTTTGCGTCTTTCATGATCATCTTCGAGTGGTAGTGGTAGACCTCGCCTTCCAGAATCTTCTCGGCGGAGTTCACCACCGACTCGCAGCGCGCAAACATGCCATAAATCGTGTCGCCGGGATGGTTCCAGAGCGACAGCCGGACTTCGCCGCCTTCGCCATCGCCACGGCTGAACGAATGTTGATCGAGTTGCCGGTCTTCTTTCGCGGCGCGTCGGAGCAGGTCTATCTCCTCCCGGCTGAAAAAACCTTTCGCGACAACGAACCCTGTATCTCGATACTCGCGAAGTTGTTCATCGGAAATAGACCCATTGGGCATAATAATTCTCCTTGCCTCGTGAGCAGCCGCACGAAAAGGCCGCTCTGTGAGTAAGAATATCGTAAATGTGTTAATGAGGTGAGTGGAGAGCGATTGATGATCTCGTCTCAGTTCTCGCGACGCGGTTTTCTGCTTCTCGCCGCGGGCGAAATCCTACTCGAGGGAAGAACCGCCGGGTCCCGTCTCTCGGTTGAAGGCTACATTTGGCAACAATACGCGGAGCGCCAGAAAAAAAGCCTTCGCGATGTGCTCGATGAGGTTTTGCCCATGGCCAGGCAGGCAGGCTTCCGGAATATCGAGCTAAGTCAGGCATTCTTTACGGCGGACCTGCGCGAAAAAGTTCTCTCGTTGGTCAAAGCCAACGGTCTGGCGATGCCTTCCGTCTATGTTGGCGGAGTCATGCACGAGTCTCATGCAGCGGATGAGACGATTGCTAGCGCGCTAGATATCGCAGGAATCTGCAAGCCATTCGGCTGCGCCGCGGTCGTTCACAATCCCAATCCGAAGCCCGGCGCGGAGAAAACCGACGAGGAGTTGCGCGTTCAATCGGAGAATCTGAACCGCATGGGCCGAGCCTTGGCGCAAAAAGGCTTCGAGCTCCGCGTCCATCATCACACGCCGGAATTGGTCTCGAACGCCCGAGAATGGAGGCAGATCCTAAACTCCACCGACCCCCATTATGTGTGGCTCTGCATGGACCTCGACTGGGTTCACCAGGGCAGCCAGGATCCGCTTGGCCTGCTCCGCGAGGCCGGATCGCGGGTCGCGGAAATTCACGTCCGAAACTCGAAAAATAAGCTGTGGCTCGAGTCGGTCGAGGACGGCGACATCGACTATCGTCCAATTGCGGCTTACCTCGCTCGAAGCAAGTTGTATCCCTTGATTGTTGTCGAGCTGGCTTACCGGCCTACAACGGTGGTTACGCGTCCGCTCGAAGAAGATCTTCGGCTCAGCCGGATATACACCGAGAAGATTTTCGAGGTGAAGGCTTAGATTTCGGCTTTATTGAACGACAGCAGCCTCGCCGATTTGCATCACAACCGATCGCGCCGCCCCGCCCGTGCCGTCCGACACTTGAACCATTTCGATCCGAATCAGGTCGTTCTTCGGATCGATCCAGCCTTCAGTACCGAATGCACCCCCATGGCCGAATGTGCCAGGCGAATGAAGCAGAAGCGTCCCTTCAGGTTTGTCGACGACTTCGAACGTCAACCCGTATCCCGTGCCGCCCATCCAGCCGGACGGATTCACTTCCGGCGTAAACACGCGTGTCATTGTTTCGATGGATTGCCGGGAAAGATAGCGGCGGCCCTCATAGACGCCGCCATTCAATAGCATTTGATAAAAACGGAACAGATCGGGAGCCGTCGAGTAAAGGCCGAATTCAGGCGCCGGATACTTCGCGCCTTCGCGGAATTTCGCCGGGTCGCCCGCCAGAATTTCGCCGCCCGAACGCACCAGCTTTCCATCGGCGTGTTTGTAGACCATGACGATGCGATCGCGCTTTTCCGTCGGCGCAAAGTAGAACGTGTCCTTCATACCGAGCGGGTCGAGAATTCTCGACTTCACAAAATGCACGTAATCGTCACCAGACACGACTTCGACGATTCGCCCGAGCGTCGCAATACCCATGTTGCTGTAGCTCCAGCGTGTGCCCGGCTCGAAGATCAGATGTTCGTGACTCCCGTAAAACCGCACTGCATCGGCCAACGGGACACGCATTGTATATGGGTTGTCTTTCAATGCTCCATCCGGATCGCCCCCGAGTCCCGAAGTATGAGACATCAATTGCCAGACCGTGGGCGGATGTTTTGGCGGATGAAGCAAGCCGGGGCCTGAGCCGCTCTCGGCCAGCTCGATGCCCTTAAACTCAGGAAGATAATCTTCCACGTTCTTTCGCAGCTCGAGCTTGCCTTCTTCCATCAGCATCATGGCCGCGACGCCGGTGAAGTTCTTCGTCATCGACATGATCTGAAAGATGGAGTCGGTGCGCATCGGTTTTCGGCCTTCTATATCGGCCCAGCCAACCGCGTCAAGCTCCGCTATCTCACCGTGCCGCGCAACCAGCGACACCACGCCCGGCAGCGTATAGTTATCAACCAGCGCCTGCAGGCGCACAGGTATCGTTTTCAGCCTGTCAATATCAAGGCCGGTCGCGCTCGATGGCTTGCCCGACCCCCCGAATGCGGAGGATAAAAGACTGGCCGCAAGCACCAGGCTTGAACACACAATAGAAGAGAATCGCCCAATCATCGTGACGAGTGTATCGAAAGCGAGTTGCTCACGGCGTATAATCGTCGCCTGCGGGTTCTCGGTGCCTATAGAAATGAGCGATCTCTCAAATCGACCACCGGAGCGGTCAAGAAACTGGTGGAGGAGCGTGTTGATCGATGTTCAATTTTGGATACCATTCGTTGTTCTCGTTATAGGATTGCTGCTTCTGCGATTTGTCGAGTGAACCACGGAGAATAATGCGATGGACTCCGTCATTAGCGAAGCGTCAATCGACCACTCACGCCAGCGGCAGCTTCACAAGCTTGGCATTTTCTGCGGTTTCTCGGCCGCGCTGTGGCTGGCCGGAGCTGAAGCGCCTACCAAATTAGTAGCCGTCTCCATTTCTCCGCTTGTTGTGTCGTTCATGATGGTGTTCGGCGCTTTCATTTCCCGATGGAGTTTACCGGCCCTGATTCGCGGCACTCGCGATACGTTTACCGATACGCGACACGTGCCACACCTGATTGTATGGGGCACGATGGCGGGCTGCCTTTGGGCAGTCGGAAACACGTTGACGATTTTTGCCGTTCGGGACATTGGGTTGAGTCTCGCGTTTCCTCTTTGGAATTCGAACAGCCTGATTGGCATCGCATGGGGCGCGATCCTCTTCAAAGAATTGCATCGCGCGCCGTGGTTCAGGAAAGTTGGAGTCGTTGGCGGCGCTCTCGTCATCTTTGCGGGAGCCGTGCTGCTATCGGCGGCCTCCGCGTCGCAAGCCGAGCATCGGATCGCCTTTCGCGGGATCGCCGCGGCTTTGGGCGCCGGTTTCATGTTCGGCTCGATGTACATCTCGTACCGGAAGGCGTACATCACAGGGATGAACCCTCTCACCTTCCTTACGTACTTCACGTTTGGCGAGATGACCACAGTCGCGATCGTGGCAATCGCGTTCACGGGCGGCGCCGCGCCGTTTTGGCGCGAACTCTCGGCCGACCGCAACATCCTGTTTTGGCCGATGCTCGGCGGATTCATGTGGGTGGTAGGCGACTTGTTCCAGAACTACGCTACAAAGTATGTAGGCATCAGCCGAGCGATTCCGTTATCGAATACGAACCAGCTCTGGGGCTTGCTGTGGGCGATTCTGGTGTTCGGTGAGCTGCACGGCCTGAGCGGAAATGTCTACACGGAAGTGATTGGCGGGTCGTTGCTGATGGCTTTGGGCGCGGTCGCGATCGCCTCTTCATCGGCGTCTGAAGGGGAATACTCGAGCTGGAGAGAAGCCGCCGCGCGGGAATCTAAACTATATGAAATTCCAGCAGAATATGTCATGGCACGAATGCAGGGCCGCGATGTCGACTCCGGTCGCATTCGGCGCACTTGGGTGGACTGGCTCCTTGTCGGTGCAGCCACCTTCATCTTTGCGGTGTTGGGAACTATGGCCCGGGTGCCGCAAATGGAGCTCCACATGTCCTGGCTCGCGGTGTTGAGTCTGGCGATGCTGCTGGTTTTGGTCGTGGGAGGCTTGGCTCTATTGCGAGTTACTAAGTTCAGTTGAACAACGTTTGCTGCAACCGCTCCCTCGCGGTCGCGGCTCGGAAGCGCGCGCAAGCAGGCTACTACACAGCTAATTCGCCGCGATACTTCATCTCGCTGATGTTGAATTTCGCTTTTACGGCTAGCGGCCCCGTGTTCATGCTGAAAGTCGCTGTCTTGGCCTCGGTCACCCGCGCGAGTTGAGGAAGAAACCCGAAATAAATCGTGGAGGTATCGCTCGGGTCTTCATAAGCGACGCCCGGCTCAATGGGCTCGCCTCGTTTCAACTGCAGCGACGTTTGCTCTTTGAGACCCGCAAACGGGTCGTTTCCCGGTTTGGTGTTTTCATCTTCGCCGGCGCTGGGCGGAGACATGATGGGCACGCCGGAGACGCTGATCACATAGTGGCCTGCCAATGAGTCGGGAAACTTAAGCTTGAGGGCCGTTCGAATTGGCGTAGCGCTGGCCCAGCGAATCACAGCCTTAAACTTTGGCAAATTGGAGGGACTCGAACCTCCGCCAGCCACGCCGCCGCGCCGGCCTCCGCGGCCCCCCATTCGCGTTGTGCTCGTCGGACCGCTCGAGTTATTCTCATTCAAGTCGGCGGTAACTTGCTTCGCCCAAGGTGAGTCCGTCGTAAGTTGGGAAACCTGGTCAGGCGTCCAGGCGGACGGGTCTTCTTTGTCCCAGAAATGCGAGTCACTAAAGGCAAGAACACGAGCCGGGCCGGCGAAACAAGAGCAAACACAGGCAAATAGCGCGGACCGCCGCGATAGTGGAACAAAAGGCGCGCCAACCAGCAACTTGGGCATGTCAAAAAGACGTTGAATAGACGTTAAGAGGTTGCAGGAGCGGCCGAAGGAGTCCACAGGCCGTTGCCGCGCAGCGCTAAATTCGCCACATGGCCGGCGCGAGCGGCCGCCACTCCGATTTCGACCGACGCATTTGGAGTGTTGCGGGAGCGGACGCAATCTAAGAAGTTCTGCATGTGGTCAATCGCTCCATCGTGCTCTGATTTCACTTGCATCGCAGCCTCTTTCGGCTCGTACGTTTCACTGTACCGGGGGATTTCATCGTAGAGCGTGAACCCGCGCCTGTGCAGCCGCATGGCGGCCTTTGTTCCCCGGAACATCAATCCCCCGCCCTCGATGTATCCGAGCAGAGCGCTGTCGAATTCAACAATCACGCCTGGATAAGATAACGCGGCGCTCATTGTGTCGGGTGTCTGGCGCTGCTTCAGCAGGGCGATCTGTCCCGTGGCTGTGGCGCGTGTGGGCATGTCCTGCCCTGTATACCACTGCGCAACGTCCACCCAGTGAACGAACAGATCGGTCATCGCGCCGCCGCCGAAATCCCAATACCAGCGCCAGTGCGCGTATTGGTCTTGATCGAATGGACGGTCGGACGCAGGGCCGAGAAACAACTTCCAGTCGAGCTTGTCGAGCGCAATTTCCGGCCCCGCTTGCTGATTCTTGATATGGTTCTGATACCAATACGTTCGAATGAAAGTAATTTGGCCAAGTCTTCCGGAAGCAACGATCTCTTTCGCCTGGATGTAATGCTTCCAGCTTCGCTGCTGCGTGCCGGTCTGCACCACGCGCTTCGATTCGCGTACTGCGGCGATCAGCGGCTCGCCCTCCTCGATGGTGTGCGTTACGGGTTTCTCACAGTAAACGTCTTTGCCAGCGCGAACTGCGGCAGTTGTAATGGGGACATGCCAATGGTCCGGCGTGCCGATCACTACGGCGTCTATATCGCTGCGATCCAGGAGCTGTTGAAATTCCGCATAGTCTTTCGCCTCGGGTGCCGATTTTAATTTGGCCTCGAGGCGGTGCGGCTCATAGACGTCGCAGACCGCGACAATCTCGTTGCCGCCCGCCTTGTTCAGGAGGCTCAGCAGGTACTGGCATCGTTCGCCGGTGCCAATCGCGCCAACCCGGATACGGTCGTTCGCGCCCAGGATGCGGCCATAGGAGGAAGCCGTTGCGGTTGCGATGGCTGCGCCTAGGAAGCGGCGGCGGCTTGGGCTTTGTGACGAGGGTTGCTCTGGAGACATGGGAGATAAGCCTTGGTATTCGATTGTATGCGACTCACATCAGACTCAGCGGATCAACATCTATCACGACGGAAGTAAGGGGCCATTTCTGTTTTGCGGCATAGGCCCTGAGTTGGACGATCACTCCGCGCAGCACCGCTCGCTTCGAGGCTTTCAACAGTAATTGATAGCGATATTCCGACCTAACGCGGGCAACTGGCGCCTCGGCTGGGCCTAAGACCTTGACGCCGTCGGGCGCAGGCTTCAGTAGCCGCTCGAATTCTGTGCTGAATCGTAGGGCTTGCTCCCGCTTTTCCGAGCGAAGCACCACGTTAGCCATAACTGCGAAAGGTGGATAGCGCAGCCATTTCCGGAATTCGATTTCTTTACAATAAAACGCTTCGTAATCGTGATCGATGGCCAGACGGATCGCGTAGTGGTCGGGATTGAGAGTTTGAATAATCACCTGTCCGGGCAGGTCGCCGCGTCCAGCGCGTCCCGCGGCTTGCGTCAACAACTGAAAACTTCGTTCCGCCGCTCGAAAGTCAGGCATCGACAAGCCGATATCCGCTAAAACAACGCCTACCAAAGTGACGTTTGCGATGTCGTGGCCTTTGGCAATCATCTGCGTTCCTACCAGAATGTCGATTTCTCCACTGCGGAAGTTTTGGAGAATATGTTCGAACGCGCCCTTGGTCGAGACGCTGTCGCGATCGAGGCGGGCGACCCGGGCCTCAGGAAACAGGCGATGCAATTCCTCTTCAACCCGCTCGGAACCGGAGCCCAGAAACTGGATATGGTCGCTATCGCAGCGCGGGCAGCGTTCTGGAACACGCTCGGCGTAACCGCAGTAGTGACACAACATGCGGCGATCGCGGCGGTGGAACGTCAGGCTGACAGCGCAATTTACGCAATTGAGGCGCTCGCCGCAAGCGCGGCAAACCATGAAGCTCGAAAAGCCTCGCCGGTTCATCAAGAGCATGATCTGCTCGCGCTGGCTAAGCCTCCGCTCGATCTCTTCGCGAAGCTTGCGCGAGAATGTTGCCTGCTGTTTGGTTTCGAGGAACTCGACGCGCATGTCGATGACCTCGACCGACGGCATGGGCCGGTTGCCGATGCGCTCCGGCATGCGTAAGCGGACGTACTTGCCTTTATCGACATTGAACCGGCTCTCGACACTCGGAGTTGCGGAACCAAGCACCGCAACGGCGCCGGCTTCTTTCGCCCGCATCAAGGCAACATCGCGTCCGTGATAGCGCGGAGTCTCCTGCTGCTTGTAGCTTGCGTCATGCTCCTCGTCGACGATGATGATGCCGAGATTCTGTACCGGCGCGAAAATTCCCGACCGGGTACCGACGACCACGCGAGCTTCGCCTTTCTGAATGCGCCGCCATTGGCCGGCTCGCTCCGTTTCGTTGAACGCAGAGTGCAGAATCGCCACCTGATCGCCAAACCGATGGAAAAATTGACCGGCCACAGCAGGCGTCAAAGCGATTTCCGGCACCAGCAGCAAGGAATTCTTGCCAAGGGTCAGCGCTGCCTCGATGGCGCGCATGTACACTTCGGTCTTGCCGGAGCCGGTGACTCCTTCCAAAAGAAAAACGCCGAACCTGCCGGCATCAAGCGCCCGGCCGATCGTGTTCACTGCTTCTTGCTGAAGCCGGTTCAGTTGGGGCGCCAGACGTTCATAGCCGCTCATCACACGAGGCGCTTTCATCTCGAGGCGGATCAGCCCGCGCCGCGCTAAGGCGCGAGCAGCCGTACTCGCATACCGTAAGGTCTCGGTGAGCTCGCCGAGATTATGCCAGCCAGGATGCAATTCGAGAAATGCGAGCAATTCGCGCTCTGCTTTCCTGAGCTTGACTTCGTCAGGTGGTCTTCGCGCAAACTCAATTTGCAATTTCTCGCTAGGGCTACGCAATAGATCGCGCTCGTTGTGCCGCTCGTCGAGCGTCACCCACGCTTTTTTCAACAAGCTTCTTAACGCCGGCCGCGCTTCTCTCACTTTCGAGGCCAGATATTCCGCCGTTCGCGGCCGCTCCGACAGAATGTGAAGTATCTCGGCCGATGCGTCTGGAAATTCCGTGACGAAGAGTTGCCGGGCTACTTCTTGGCCAGGCTCGGTGAGCGAATAGGTTCTCGTTCGGCGCATTTCGCCACCCAGCGGCAGCATTCCTCGAAGAACTTCTCCAAGCGGCGCGCAGTAATATTCGGCGATCCATCGTCCGAGCTTCAAGAGATCGCGGTCAAGCACGGGCTCGTCGTCGAGCAGTTTTACCGCTTCACGAGCGGGCTGTCCGTTCTCCGCGCTGCGGGAGTCGACAATGACTCCGATGAGGTTTCTCGACCCAAAAGGCGCCAGGATGCGGCAACCCGGGCGAGCGCGGTTTGCTAAAGCGTGCGGCAGCGCGTAAGTAAAAAGCTGATCGACTGGAATCGGCAGCGCGACGTCGCAGTATCGATACTGGAACTCAGTCATTCGAGCCGGCTGATTTCCTGGTATGCCTGCTTCAAGGCCGGGTAAAGAGAGTCGTAGATACGATATGCCCGATTATAGAAATCGCAGGCAGCACGGTCTGGCTCCTTCGATTCTACCGGTTTGATCACCGACGCGCATGCCTCGCGAACCGAGCGGAATTGGCCGGTTCCGACGGTTGCGAGCAGCGCCGCTCCATAGGCGGAACCTTCCTGAGTTTGCAAAGTAACTACGCGAACGCCGAAGATATCGGCAAATAGTTGATGCCAAAACGGGCTTCTGGCGCCGCCGCCAGAGAGGCGGACATCTGTAACCGGAGCGCCGAGCTGGCGGATGATTTCGAGGCTATCGCGCAGGCTATAGGAGACGCCTTCGAGAATCGCTCGCACCAGATCGGCCCGCCGATGCTTAGCCGTCAACCCGATCCATGCGCCACGCGCTGCGGCGTCGAGATGAGGCGTTCTTTCTCCCATCAGATAGGGCAGCCAAAAGAGTCCATCGGCGCAGCGGGGCGAAAGAGTTGCCTCGGCTGTGAGATCGTCATAATCGATGCCGGGCACGAGCCGGTTGCGGAACCATTGGAGACTGAGTCCGGCTCCTTGCGTGACGCCCATCACGTGCCAGGTATTTGGGATGGCGTGGCAGAACGTGTGCACGCGTCCCAGGTTGTCGTAGACCGGCTCGGCGAGGTAAGCAAAAACGACGCCTGAAGTGCCAACCGTGCATGAGGTTGCGCCTGGTTCCACGATGCCATTACCGATCGCGCTGGCCGCCTGGTCGCCACCGCCGCCGACGACGGGCGTTCCGGTCTTCAAGCCGGTGCTACTCGCGGCCTCGGCGTTGACTGTGCCGGTAGTCTCGCTCGATTCATATACCTTCGGCAGAATCGACGGATCGATGCCGAGGGCCGCAGTCATGCCGGCCGACCAGGTTCGATGCGCCACGTCGAAGAGCGAGGTTCCGCTTGCGTCCGAGACCTCTGTCGCGAACTCGCCGGTAAGTTTGAACCGAATGTAGTCCTTTGGCAGGAGAAGTTTTCGAATGCGCTCGTAGCAGGCCGGTTCCTCATCGCGAACCCACAGCAGCTTAGGCAGCGTAAAGCCCGTCAAAACGGGATTAGCTGTGAACTCGAGCACCTTCGCGCGGCCTACCTTCGTTTCGATCGCTTCGACCTGTTTCTGGCTTCGCTGATCGCACCAGATGAGGGCCGGACGAATGACGCGATCGTCTCCGTCGAGGATGACGAGCCCGTGCATTTGCCCGGAAAGGCCGATACCGCGCACAGCTTCGCCGGTTGTGTTGGCGAGTTTCAGAACACCACGAACTGCTTCTTGCGAGGCACGCCACCAGTCGTCCGGATTCTGCTCGGCCCAAAGGGGACGAGGCATGTTCATTTCCTGATGTGGGGCAATGTAGGAAAAGCGGACGACACCAGCAGCGTCTATCAGTAGGGCGCGTGATCCGCCTGTTCCGACATCCAGACCGAGCCAGTACATGTGCGCTTTCCGATTATTTGCCTACGGCTTCCACCGTCTGGAGTTCATGCTGGAACGGTAGATAAGCGGCTCCATAAAGACCGGCTTCATTGCCGAGGATCCCTTTTTCGATCCGGGGATTTGTTTTGGCGTAGGCAAACGAGCGCCGCTTGATCTCGTCTATCATCACTGGCGTGAACAGATCCCAAGCGGGCAGGACGCCGCCGCTCAGCAGGTAGAGCGGAAAATTGAATACGTTAATCAGGTTGGCAAGAGCGATTCCAAGCGCTCGCCCCATGGTGTCGAAGCACTGCTTCGCGCGCGCGTTCCCGCCGATGGCAAGATTGTAGACGTCCTCGGAAGTAATATCCTCGCCCAGTTGCAGCATCCGTGCCATTGCGATGATGGCGGTTGCCGAAGCGTGCTTCTCGAGGCATCCGTTGTTTCCGCATCCGCAAGGGTTGCCGTCCGGGATGACGGTCATGTGCCCAACCTCGCCGGCCATCCCGAACTGACCATGAAGAACGCGGCCGCCGATGATGATTCCTCCGCCAATCCCCGTGCCAAGGGTGATGAGCATCATCTCGTTGACGTCGCGCCCGGCTCCCATCCATTTCTCGCCCAGCGCAGCTGCATTGGCGTCATTTTCGAGGATGATATGGGCGTTGAGCCGCTTCTGGATTTCGTCGCGGACAGGAAAACCCTCGAATCCGGGCAGATTCGCAGAACCCATAACGACGCCGGTATCGACCTTGATGAACCCCGGCATGCCGATGCCGACACCTTTCAGGCCTTTAGCTCCCACTCGATCCCGTACCTCTTTTACGGCAGCCACGAGGTCGTGAATGATGGCTTCGCGTCCGGCGGCGTATTGCGTGGTCACGGCTACTTTGTCGAGAATGGTGCCGGCGCTGTCGATAGCGGCGGCCCTCAGGTTTGTGCCGCCTAAATCGACGCCAATCGAGTACTCTTGCATGCGGTGGAATGATAGCAGATTGTGGGAGGAAAAATGCCGCCACAAATGGCAGCCTGGGACCGCTTCCTCGCGGTCGCGGCTCGGTTACGCGGCCACTTTGCGTTGTTCGCGCAGCTCCTGTTCGTAATCGGCAAATAGATTGGGGTCGAGGTCCATGGCTCGGAGCTCGATTTTAGCGAGTGAAAATTCGAACCCATTTTCTGAAGCACGCACAACGGCACCAGACGCTTGTGCGCTTCGGGCGATTGGGTCGAAGGTCTGATACGTAACACCTTGCCCAGCCAGTTGGACAATCTCAGAACGATTGCACCACCGCGCCGAGAGAGCCGACCACAAAGAAGGCGGTTTGGGCTAATTCAAGTAGCATCATATGCCGGTCCAACCGCCTCAGAGCAAAGGTGCATTAAAAGGAGTGGGACGGGCTCAAGCGAGGCTCAAGCCCCCCTCCAGGCCGGTCGCTTAGGTTTGCCGCTCCCTCGCCAGTTCTGGCTCAGTATCGACCGGGGTCTCGGCGGGAACGGGATCCAGCTCCGGCAGTGAAATGGAGAAGCTGAAAGTACTTCCCACAAACTCTTCGCCGTAGAGCGTGATCTGGCCACCCATCTGTTCGACGAGCCGGCTGCAAATGGAAAGCCCGAGACCGGTGCCGCCGACCTTCCTGGTTGCGGAGCCGTCTGCCTGGCGGAAGGGCTCGAAGATGAGGGACCATTTTTCTCGTGGTATGCCTTGGCCCGTATCGCGAACACTGAAGTGAATACGGTCCGCATCATCGGATAGGTTGTCTCGAAACGCGAGTACCTGGATTCGCCCGTTCTCGGTGAACTTTACGGCGTTGTTGATCAGGTTACTCAAGACTTGCTGCAGCCGATCGGGATCGCCTAGCACGGTTCGCGGAAGGTCATCGGCGAGCAGCAGCTTAAATTCGAGACCCTTCCTTTTCGCCATCAGCCCCGTTGCGCCGGCGGCCTGTTCGATGCATTCACGCAGCGAGAACGGGATCTTTTGAAGGGTGAGTTTACCGGCTTGAATTTTGGAGAAGTCGAGAATGTCGTTTACCAGCCGTAGAAGAGAGCGCGCAGATTGCTCGGAGAGTTCGAGAAATTCGCGTTGCTCCTCGGATAAGGGCGTCGTGAGCGCCAAGCCGGTCATTCCCAGGACTCCGTGGAGCGGAGTCCTGATTTCGTGGCTAATGTTAGCGAGAAACTCGTCCTTCAACCGGCTGACTCGCTGCGTTTCCGCCAATAACTCCTCAATCTGTTTCTTTTGCTGCTCGACGATCGACTTCTCCTCCCTTATTTCGGCAGTACGCCGGTTCACCGCTCGGGCGAGCGCGTTCTTCTGCGAAACGAGAACGCGGACCCTCCAGCGCCAGATGGCGACGACAAGAAGAATAAGCGATGCGGCCGCGGCCGCAATGGCCCAGGTTGTTTGCCACCAGAGTGGCGCGATCTGGAACGCGACAGTAGCCGGTTCGGTCAGCCAGCCGCGAAGAGGATGATAAGCCTTGACCTCGAAGCGGTATTCACCGTGGCCGAGATTGGGAAAAACGGCGTCGCCATCGGCGTTATCGATCCATTGGCTATCTAGACCCAACAATCGATAGCGGAAGCGGGCGTGCTGCCGTTCGCGGAATGAAAGAACGGAAAAGAACAGCTTCACGGTAGCGCGAGGTGGAAGTGGCGCGCTCAAACGCTTGGGTTCCACTCGCCTGCCGTTCACCTCTATGTCGGTTAAGGCCACGGAAGGAACGCCAGCCGGGGCGGTTTCCTTCGAAACATCGAAATGCGCAAGTCCGCTGCTGGTTCCAATCCAAACCGACCCGTCGTAGTCGGCGAGAAACGCGTTAAAGTTGGTGTCGGAGCCAATGAGCCCGTCTTCGACGTCGTAATGCCTCCATCCGCTTGGCCGCCAGGAATCAACTCCCGAATCGGTTCCGACCCAAACCCACCCCCGCGCGTCGCTTTCGACGAAATTGATGACGTTGCTGGTTAAGTAGTTCTTTTGGGTGAAGTGCTCTATTCGGAGCTGGCCGCCGTCGAGAGCAATCTTCGAAATTCCGATGTCGCTGCTGTAGCCGATCCAAATATGCCCTTCGCCGTCTTCAGTCAGGAACGCAACGGCATCTTCAAGCAACCGATCGCGCCAACCGAACTTTTGCCATTTTCCATTGTCTTTGACGAACAATCCGGCAAGTGTGGCAGCCCACAAGCGGCCCTGGCGGTCGATGAGTACGCGATAAACAGAGTGCTCGCGTGTTTCGGGCGCGAATTGCTCGAGGTCGGTCCAGCGGTGAAAGTGCCATTGTCTGGTGGTTGAATCGCTGCTCGGGCTGGGAAAGTCCGCAACGAAGACGCCTTGCCTCGTATAGACCCAAAGCTGTTTGCCGATGACATCGAGGCCCACGATTCGCTGCGCCGTAAATCCTTCCGCGAGATCCATCACGCGAAAGCGGCCTGTGTCGGGGCGAACCGCGACCAAGCCGCTGTCAAGTGTAGCGACCCAGATGGTCCCATCCGGGGTTGACCGGATGGAGCGGACCTGATTGGTCCACGGGGCCTTGGTGAACGGACGAATTTTGCCTCCGCTGAGCTTCTCGAGCGAGCGCCGTGTTCCAATCCAGAGCGTTCCTGCCTCGTCGCGGTGGATGGCGCTGACGATGTGGCCGCTTAAGCCGTCCTGTTCGCCGTATCCTTCCCACGCATTCGCTCCTTCCCAAAGGTACATACCCTGGCTTACGGTTCCAATCCAAGGTTGGCCCTCTGCGTCAGTAATCACGCAACAAGCCGGATCGTCGGGAAGGCCGTTGCGCGGACCGGCAAATATGGAGCCGTCAGGGCGGCGAATACCTTCGTCGGTAGGAATAGCGATGTTGCCCGCGAAATCGACAGCCAACTGGTCGCTCCAATTTCCCGCGGGCAGTTCCGGCACCAATTGAAATTTGGTGGCGCCGTTCTGAAGCACTCGCACGCTCTTTTGGCTTCGCACATAAAGATTGCCTTCGGAGTCCCTCGCGATACCAGCCCAGTCCTCATCCGCCGGCAGGCCCTGAGCGGCCGAAAATTGCTGGAGCCGGCCGTCTTTGAGCGACCACAGGGAATCCGCCGATGTGAACCAGATGGTTTTACCTTCCGCGTACACCGAACGGGCCAGCATCCTCGGGACGCCAGGGACAGGGTCTACCTTCCAGAAACCCCCTCCCCAACTTGCTTGGAGAAGGCCATCGGTCCCAGCCGCCAAATACACGAGTCCGTTGGCCCCTTGGGCAATCGCTTGCGGATGATAGACGACCGGGGGATCCTGTCCAAGGGTCTGCCATACGCCGTTTCGAAACGTGATGACTCCAGCGGATGTGCCCACCCAAAGAGTTCCGTCGCCCGATTCGGTAACAGCCTGAATCCAGTTGCTCGGAAGACCTTGGGCTGTGCTGAACCGGGTAAAATTCTGCCCGTCGAAGCGGAACAGCCCGTTTTCCGTGCCTACCCACAGAAGACCTTGGCGGGTTTGGGTGAGGCAACGAGTAGAAAGATTCTTGAGCCCATCGGACTGGCCGAATTGTCTAAAGAGGAAGTGTTGCGCCTCGAGGGGTGGGAATCCGGCGGCGAGCATGCACACAAGAATCGCGCTCCGGACGACCGGGGCTGTAAGACTTGACATCACGATGCTATTAAGGAACTGTACCAAAGGGAGGGTCGATGCCTTGTCTGTTGGCGATCTTAATCGTGGCGTTTCCGAGGGTTGGGATCATCTTGCTGTATCTGTTCACAAATTTCTTTACTCACGTTTACACGTCTGTTGTGATTCCGATTCTGGGATTCATCTTTTTGCCGCTAACGCTAATCGCCTACACATACCTGGTGAATACGCACACCCCGATCAACACGACCTCGCTGGTCATATTGTTTATAGCTGTGGTATTGGATCTGGGTTTGGTGAGCGGGGCGGCCCGGCGGAGGACGTAGTCCGTTGGTGTTCAGCGGTAACGGGTGGCAGCTTCGTACGTGCCGAGGCCTGCTCTGTGGCGGGGCCGGGGAGAGGAAGCCCGATCGACTGAGCGGCGCGGCGTCAGAGAAAGCGCCCGTTTCAACGTGCCGGAGGTAATCTCTTCAAGGTAGTCGAGGGAGCGAGGTGTCCCGGCGGCGAAAATGGCGCCGTGGGAATGCAACAGATGCAGCAACTCATGTCCTTCGCTGTCATAGCCGGCGAGTCCAGAGATATCGACGACAAAGCGCCGCCAGAATTCATTAGACTGTGCTGCTTCCCAGGTTTCTTGGAGTTGCTTTACCAGTGACCCGCTCAGTGTGCCACGGATTGCTACCCGTACTTGTTCACTACTCTCGTCGCACACGTGTAGAGCTTCCATTTGCCTTTCCTCGGGTACCATCTGGACGCTCGACGCGTGTGACATAGTTGAAGTAGAAAATTGCTACCTCGAATTATGAAGCTTTTCCTATAAATTGCAAAGCTGTTTTTAACAATCCTCGAAATAATACTATCACTAACGAGCCCGGACAGGTGAAAACGGCCTGGCTGTGCGGCTGCTGACGTAATTTTCAAGCACTTATGTTCTGAATCGGGACTTGCCGGCGCGTATGCCATGATTTGTGTGAGGTTGTAAGTGGCGCTAAAAGTTCTTCCCGGCTCGCCTTATCCCCTAGGTCCCACATGGGACGGCATAGGCGTAAATTTCGCTCTCTTCTCCGAGCATGCCGACGCGGTTGAATTGTGCCTGTTTGACGATCTCGGAGCGGCGCCTGAGGAGACCATCCGGGTAGTGGAAAGCACTGGACACGTGTGGCATTGCTATATTCCCGGTCTGACGATGGGCCAACTCTACGGCTACCGGGTACATGGGCCCTACAAGCCGGAACAGGGGTTGCGCTTTAATCCGGCGAAGTTGGTGATCGATCCTTACGCCCGGGCACTCGCCGGCAAAGTCGATTGGAGCCAACCAATATTTCCGTATGTGCTGGGTGGAACCGATGGCGATTTGAATATTGACGCGACCGACGATGCCCCGGGCGTACCGAAAGGAGTAGTGACCGCTAGCGTCTTCGACTGGCAGAACGACCGGCCGCCGTTAACACCGCTGCCCGATTCGGTAATCTATGAACTTCACGTGAAAGGGTTCACCGCTCGGCATCCGGACGTTCCGCCCGAGTTCAGGGGTACCTACGCCGGGCTGGCGTCTCCGGCAGCGATCCAATATCTTGCGGAGCTGGGAGTAACCGCGGTTGAATTGTTGCCGGTGCATGATGCTTTGGATGACAAGCAGCTGGTTGACCGCGGCCTTTCAAACTACTGGGGATACAACACGACGAACTTTTTTTCTCCGGATGCACGATTTTCGGCGTCGGGAGATCGCGGCCAGCAGATCGGCGAATTCAAGACGATGGTTCGGGAACTGCACAAAGCGGGCATCGAAGTGATTTTGGATGTGGTGTACAACCATACGTCCGAAGGAAACCACTTGGGGCCGATGTTGAGCTTCCGTGGAATAGATAATTCGACTTATTACCGGCTAGTAGGTGAACAGCCGCGGTATTACATGGATTACACGGGAACGGGAAACACGCTAAATGTGCGGCATCCGCAGGTTCTGAAGTTGATCATGGACAGCCTGCGTTACTGGGTGCTCGAGATGCGAGTCGACGGTTTCCGGTTCGATCTTGCGGCGGCGCTGGCGCGAGAGTTGCATGACGTGGACCGGCTCTCGGCGTTTTTCGACATCATTCACCAGGATCCTGTGCTATCGCAGGTGAAGCTCATCGCTGAACCGTGGGATGTCGGGGAGGGCGGTTACCAGGTCGGGCAGTTTCCGGCGTTGTGGGCTGAATGGAATGGGAAATACCGGGATAGCGTGCGCCGGTACTGGCGGGGAGACGACGGGCAGCTTGCCGATCTTGGATACCGATTGACCGGAAGCAGCGATCTTTACGAGCGCGATGGCCGCCGACCTTCGGCAAGCATTAATTTTGTGACGGCTCACGATGGCTTTACGTTGAATGATCTCGTCAGCTACAACGAAAAACACAACGAGGCGAACGGAGAAGAAAACCGCGACGGGTCCAACGATAACTATTCGAGCAACTACGGTGTGGAAGGGCCAACCGACGAACCGAAAATCGTTGAGGTGCGTGAGCGGCAGAAACGAAACTTCCTGGCCACATTGCTACTCTCGCAAGGCGTGCCGATGATCTGCGGAGGCGATGAAATCAGCCGGACGCAAAATGGCAACAACAATGCGTATGCGCAGGACAACGAAATTACCTGGTTTGATTGGAATCTCGATAGCCGGAAAAAGGAGCTGCTGGCGTTTACGCAGCGTCTCATAAAACTTCGGCGGGCGCATCCCAACCTGCATCGCCGCAAATTTTTCCAGGACCGACGGATCGATCCCTCGGCGGTCGGGCCGCAAACTGTAAATGGCGAGACCGTGCAGGACATCAGCTGGTTTCAGCCAGATGGGAAGATGATGTCGGATCAGGAGTGGCAGGCGGGATGGACACGGTGCCTCGCGCTCGAACTCAGCGGAAAAACGCTCAACGATGTGGACCGCGCTGGGGAACCGATTACTGACTACACATTTCTCCTGTGTCTAAATTCCTACTACGAGGGGGTAGACTTCAGCATGCCCACCTGCTCGTGGGGGCGATGCTGGGAGCTTTTGATGGGTACACGCAGCTCGAGCGCCGAGGCTTCAGCTGTTGCCGGCGGAGCTGCGTATCACATGTCGGGGCGATCGGCCGCTTTGTTCCGTGAGCTTACCGATACCGAGGCGGCGAAAAAAGCGGAGGAGGCGAAACTGGAAGAAGAAACGGTGTTGCAGACGTCTGAGTCGATCGTGGCTCCGCCGGATGGCCGTAGAGGCAGGAGAACATCGCGTCGGAAAAGCGAGAAAGTGAAGACGTGAGGGCTAACCGCGGGCTAACCGGGGGCTACCCGAACTTCGTCACCGGACCGCTTACTTGCGTGCGCGGCTCGGTCAAACAGTTGAATCCACAAGCTTCGTTTCCGAGCCACGACCGGAACCGAGCCGCGACCGCGAGGGAGCGGTCTCCGCTTCCGCGTGTTTTTCCGAGGAGTGGTTGTGTGGAGTCGAGGTGTGACGCG
>JBAUZG010000248.1:0-8458 GCA_049585195.1 Bryobacteraceae bacterium
GCTTTCAGATGGCGCTCGGAGAGATGAAGATAAATGGAAGTGGCTTTGAGGTCGGAGTGACCAAGCAGCAATTGTAGCGTGGGTAAGTCCGCTCCTGCTTCCAGCAAGTGAGTCGCAAATGAGTGCCGTATCAAGTGGGGGCGCACCGCTTTGGTGATACCGGCACGTTGAGCCGCCTCTCGACAGGCCTCCCAGAGTACTTTCGGCGTAATCGGCTTATCAGCGCGCCAGCCGTTTTCTGTCCCGGGGAACAGGTAGGTTTTCGGCCGCATCCAGCGCCAATACTCGCGCAGGGTTTCCAGCAGTTTCGGGCTGAGCGGCACGTCGCGGTCACGGTTTCTCTTGCCGTGGCGAATATGGACCACCATGCGCCCACTGTCAATGTCCTCTACCTTGAGATGGCACAGTTCGGCGCGACGCACGCCGGTCGAGTAGAGCGTCATGAGCATGGCGCGATGGAACAGATTACTGGCGGAGTCAATGAGCCGGACCGCTTCTTCCTGCGTGAGGATAATCGGCAGGCGCCGGGGCGCTCTCGGATACGGCACTTCCTCTACCGGGTAGTTTCTCCTCAGCGTCTTGCACAAGAAGAAACGCAGTGCCGCCGTGTGATTGCCCACCGTGCGCACGCCCTGCTTTCTCTCTTCGAGCAAGAACACTTGATAGGCCCGGATCTCGTTTGGCCCGAGCTGATCCGGCGACCGATGGAAATGCTGGGCGAACTCCTCCACGGTTTTAACGTACGAAGTTACGGTAGTCTGAGAGTAATTCCGACGCTGGAGCTCTTCCAGCATCATTTTTCGAAGATGGGTCACAGGGACCTCCTTTCTCTGTGACCCGACCGTATCAAGATGGACGCCTATCCGGCGGAGGCACACTGGTAAGGCCTTTTTCCGGGTGTTCTCACGATGACGCAATGGTCTAAGCAGCCGAACCGGGAGAAAGCGGATGAAGAAGAGCGCGCCTCTTTAGAAGTGCTGGTAGAAACAGTCATCGGTGCAGCCTACGAGGTCAGCAACGTTCTGGGAGCGGGATTCGTGGAGAAAGTCTACGAGCGGGCATTACTCGAAGAACTCAGGCTGCGCGATCTTCCGACCGCTATCCAGGCACCCTTCTCAGTGGTGTACAAGGGGAAGCACGTTGGGGTGTATACAGCGGATCTGGTGGTAGGAGACCTGCTGCTCATAGAAGTCAAATGTGTGGATCTGTTCACCACTGAGCACTTAGCCCAGTGCATCAATTACTTGAAGGCGTCAGGTCTCAAGCTCGCCTTACTGATTAACCTTCGGCGTCCCAAAGTCGAGTGGCGGCGCATCGTTCACAACCTCTGATTCGCGTTCACTCGCGTGTATTCGCGGCTTGTACAATCTCTTTCGATTACAGCACGCGTAGCGTCCGCCGCGCGGGCGGCTTCGTTCTGACGGCCAAGTGGCGATCTGGAAATTTCACGCGCACTGGTACTCGCAGCTCACCACTTCGCGACTACCGTAACCGATCAACGCTAAACCCCTTGCGTGCGTTGAAAAGCGCGCCGGAAGACAATGTAGGAATGGGCCGTCGTGGCGTCTTCCTGGACTTAAACGGCACGCTCGTTGAACCATTGAAGCCCGAGCGGCTCGACGAGATCAGGTTGATTCCAGGTGTCGTTGAGGCGGTTGCGCGGCTCTCAGCCGCTGACTTTGTCTGGCCAGTGGTTACGGTCCAGAGCCGCATCGCGAAGGGGTTGTTCTCGTTATCAGAGTTCGAGATCTGGTTCGCTAATTTCGCAGCCGGTCTCCAAATGCAGGGAGCCCTCGTCGTCGGGCCGTATGTGTGCCCTCATCGCTTTGCTGACCCGTGCCCTTGCAAGAAACCGAATACCGTACTTTACGATCGTGCGGCAGCCGAACATCAACTTAAGCCGGCAGATTGTTTTGTGATCGGTGATTCTCCGGAGGATGTCCGCGCCGCCAGACGACTCGGCGCGCGCGGATGTTTGGTTCGCACCGACTGGGCGACTGATCCTGGTGTCGTCAAAAAAGCCGCGATAGATGCCAGCGTCGTCGTCAACTCGCTCAGCGAAGCAGCAGATTGGATCTTGCATTTCTCACGATCGACGGCCTATGGTAGAGTATTCCGCTTTGATGTTGGCGACTTTCAAACCTTCCATCCCTGACAGGTTTCGCATTCCGACGCGCGAGCGTGAATGCTTCCTTCGCGGCGTAAACCGCAAGGTGATCAGAACGTTTCTGAAACCGCCATGGCGGTGCGTAGTTGGTTATCGGTTCCGTTGCGGGTATCGGAGTAGGACCAGTCAACCGAGACATCCGGCGTTATCCCCGTTTCATCCACACGCGTTCCAGCCCAACTGACGTAGGCGGCGACCGGCAGCGCCAAAGTGAACCCATGGCCGAGTTTGAATCCGGTATGCGAGACCAACCGGCCAGGAGTCGCCGTGCCGACGATTTTCGCGCCTGCTTCTTCGCGGGCGAATAGTGCAACCATTTCCGACGCGCACGTGGTGTGCTCGTTCACCAAGATCACAACCCGGTCGTGAAACGCCCGCCGCCCGAGGCCTTCCGTAACGAGAACCACCGACTTCTTGCGGGCAAAACGCAAAGCAAGCCACGGTACTTCGAGCTTGGATTGAGGAATGCGGCCAAACCGGGGGAATTGCGTTTTATCGTAGCCCCGCGTCGCTGTTGCGCGATCAAGGCTGAAGCCGACTGGTTTCTTTTCTGGCGTAAGTAAGCTCATCAGACGCAAGCAGCCTGCTCCTCCCCCTGGGTTGCCGCGTAAATCCAGCACAAGGCGGTCGGCACCGTTTACACGACTATCGAAGAACGTAGTGACTTCGCGTGCGAAATCGATACCCAGTTTGCCCGGAAAGAGCGGGATCTTTACAACAGCTACGCCGTCACATACATCAGCAGACAGCGTCTTGGGCACTGCGCACGGATTTTCCTTGTGCTTCGGGCCCGGGACTGAGATGACCACGTTTGAGGGCCCATCTATTTTTCCGATTGCGAGCTCGTGATTTCGCCCCATAGAAAACGAGGGTTTCTCCGGGGGAGCGATTTCATGGCTGTCATCTGAAATCAGGACATCGCCGCTGGCAATGCCGGCCGCAGCGGCAGGACCGCCTGCATGCACATCCTGAAACACCCATCGATGGCCGTACTCTGTTTCTGCGGCCCGGAAGGTAGCGCTGATTGAATTCTTCGGTGTGATCTTGCTTGTCGCGCTTATCAGGCCGAGCCCACCGGACCGAAGTTCGCGCAACATTTCGTTTACAGCCGATTCAAACACCTGCGAGTCCGTCGCGGCCAGTATGGCCGTTCTATGCCGCTCTACGATTGCCGGCCAATCGCGTCCCTTGAAATTTGGATCGTAGAATTTTGTTTCTACGAGATGCTCAATCTTGTCGAGGATGCTTCGGCGCTCACGTTCAGTCAGTGGCATTCGATTTGAACAGGGCTCCTTTCGGGTCTCCAACAAGCTCGTAGCTTGCCCAGTAAAACGGCGTCAGGCCGGAGTGCAACAAGTCTAGTTCAGCGTGGCGAAGGGCGTCCGCCTTAGCCTCATGACCCAGATTCGCATAGAAGCTTTTCATCAATCTATTGGTGGCATGATCTTCCAATTTCCACAGTGTTGATACCACGCTACTCGCTCCCGCTTCGATGAACGCCGTATCGACGCTCTCTACACCGGTAGCTCCAACCGGACCAACACCCGTGTCGCACGCACTCAGTGTCACCAGCGCGGCGTGTAGATGCATTCGCCGGATGTCTCGTGCTTCAAGGCGCCCATCATCGCGCTTGGATGGCGCGAACACAATCGCCGACCTATCTGGAAAGACTGGATCGGCAACCCCGTGCAAGGCTAGATGCAATACGCGATAGTCGCCCAGAGGTAATCGCTGGAATTGCTCTTTCGTTGCGTTCTGCCCGATGAGGACCTTGGGTGACGGCGGCATCGGCATCATGGCGGCGATGCTCTCAACTTCATCTCGCGACTCGGGCAGCGGTGGCCACTCTGATGGTTTTGAGTCGGCGGAAACCGCACGAAGTACCCAGGGTCGTCTGTCACCTGCGTCCGTCCATGCTGCGACTCCAAGATATGGGCGCGTAGCAGCAGGCTCTTGGACTCGATGGCGGAGGAGGCAAAGAACTGTTCCACTTGGTGTCGCGCTCACCGATTTGCTCTCAAGCACGTATTTGCCGGATTCGTCGATCAAAGCGTTAAACGGCATCAGATGAAGGCTCCCGTCGGCAGCGATGATCAGCGATGTTGCGTTAGGATAGTCTCGCGTAAAGCCAAGCAGCTCCTGAAAGAGTTGCCGACCAAGCTGCGGGTTGGTACGCTGCTTCCGCAAATCATCCGCATACCTACTGGCCTCCTTTTCGACGGCCTCTTTGGTCGGAAGGCCGTAACGAGCAACACTTGATCGACCGATTACCAAAGCATACGATTGGGGCTTTGCGAGTACATACTCCACCAACAATTCGTGGGGCGCAAGCTGCCGTTGTACTTCCGCGAGCGTAGCGGTCCTTTCATCCGTTCTGCGTACCCAATTGATCTGTTGAAAGGTGTGGATCTCATGAAGGATTTCGGCTCGAGTGCGCACATCATCCGTGTTCAACAGATCCAGTTCGAGCGCGCGCAATTGGTCATCGTCAGGCGTTGAACCGTGGGGCTCTTCGGTGTGATCGTATTCAAGTTCCTGCGCTTCAATGTGGCCATGAGCTTGCTCGATGACGCGAAAAGCATCTGCGTAACGCCCTTCATCCGACAGGAGCTCGAAAAATCCGGAGTACAGGTCGCCCAACTCGGTAAGCAACAGACGTTCTATCTCCGGCGTCGGCACGTGTTTGAGCATCACGTCTAACATGTCCGCGCCTTTCAGATACAGGTGTTCGGCTTCGCCTCGCCGACCCAATTTAGCTTGGATTCTCGCTTTAATTGCTAAGTTTCCGGGAACAAAAAACATTTCTTGAGGTATTTGTTGGTTCGCCCAGATTGCTTCGTCAATTGAGGAGAGCGCTTTCGGCAACATGCCCACGTGTTCATAAGCGCCGGCCAACTTCGCATCGATGTTGGTAATTCCTCGCCAAGACCGAATGGTTTTTGCATAGTCTAATGCCTCCAGGTACTCGCTAATTGCGTCGGTTGTTCTGCCTGTTCTTACCAACACGTCGGCCCGACTTGTGAGTAGTGATTGGAGCTGTCCGTAAAACCGATGCTTCCGTGGGAAGTCAAGAGCCTGATCGGCGAGCGTCAGAGCTTCGTTATACTGCCCCAGTTCCGCCAAGCTGTCGATTTTGGCACCGAACGCAACAGAAGGACGTGCGATGTCGGGATGTCTCTCCTGTGTGGAGATGGCTTCGTCGAGAAATTTGAGCGCCTGCTTAGGTCGGTCGAGCTGCTCAATTCCGAGTCCGATCATCTCAGCGTACCGGACGTGAGCGGCCGGATCGCCCAGATATTTCGCCACGGCATAGGCTCGCCTAACTCTGCTCGTAGCTTCGTCCAGATTGCCGAGGGTGAAGGCAAGTATGCCTTGCTCGCCACTGGCTCGCGAAGCCAGATACAACTTGTGCTCCTTCAATGCAAGTTGTTCCACCTCTGCGAAGGTCTTTTTTGCGATGCCGGCGTCGTATTCTTGTTCGCACTTCGCCTTCATTTCCAGGATGCGCAGCCGCACGCCGGGAGCTTGCGCCTCCGGCAAGACCAAGTCGCGGTTTAGCTCCGCGATCAGCAGTGACAGATCGCTGCCTTCCATTCGTACGGCGATTTGGCTCACGTGCGCATAAAGCGCGTATCCGCGATCACCCTTGATTCGAAATAAGTGCTCCGCCCTCACATATAGGGGGAATGCGGTGAGCCAGTTGTTCTTCCAAGCCAACTTGTCCGCGCGCACGAGTAAACCCTCCGCTGAATTTGGCGAGGGCTGCCTTATCCGCCAAATTAGCCAGGCAACGAGACTGACGCAAAGCGATGTTCCCGCCAAGATCGCCGCAAATCTGAGTGCCCTTTTGAGCATTTTCATAGCCATTAATTCTTATCTGATCCATCAACACACACCCAGCATGTGTACGCGACAACCATTAGATTTCGCGGCGATACACACACCCGGGGTGCGAAGCCGCACGGGTGCTGAGACTGTTTACCCGAAAGGCAAACAAAATAGACGTGAGTTCTGGGAAATGTTTTTCAATTTAATTTGGCAGGTCCTGAAAAGCTCCGTCATAATGCTTCTCTTCCAGGGGCGCCCCCTTCTTCACGTTCTAATGCACGCACTCGTATACCGCGGTCCTATTTTTCAGTCACTAATCAGCACCGGATAGTAGTAAGCCGCCGTCTCTTGGCCTTGTTCCTCCAGTCGCATGCCTAGAAAGTAACGGCCCGGCTTCGCGGCGGAAAGGTCCAGGGTGACAACCAGCGTGGCATGCACGTCAGTTCCGGTGGTCGCGGCGGAACCGAGAGCAATCGCCGAGGTTTCCGACCTGGACTTCAGAAGCGCCACCACGTAGCGGCCCTGTCTGCTTAAGTGCGGAAGTGTTATGTGTAGTTCATCCAGTTTTCTGGGAAGCTGGGCCAAAACACGTCCGTCGTCCTCGGCAGGACCGCGCAAGGTACCGACGTCAGTCAAATCAATAGATATTACGCCAAAACCGCGTGGTGAAGCCGACCGTCTGATAGAAAAAACAAACGCGCCGATGACGAAGGCGCACACCAGCGCCACTGCCGCGAAGACAAGAGCCCGTTTTCTGCGTTGTAGCTTCTGGTGTTCGCGTTCGGCAGCAGCCAAGCGCCTGTCGCGAACAGCCTTGAATATTGCAAAACAAGGCGAGCAGCTCCATATGTGCTGCCATGCTGGATGGTCACGACCGATCCTTCGCTCGCCGAGAGCCTCTATGACCTCTTGCGGAGGACAGCCAACCCTCTCCGGGTTCGGGAACCCAGAAAGGAGAATGTCTTCGATTGGGTTGTCATCATCAATCGGGTCAACTGGCACGCGTTCAAGTCATTCTATCGAGCTTCTCGTTGAGTACCTTCCTCATATCTTTCTTGCAGGTTTTGAATCTGGTTGCGGCCGTGCCTGGCTTGAGGTGCATTTCGCCATCGATTTCGGGGAAGGTCTCGCCCGCCATTCTGCGCAGAAAGATTTCGCGATCTTGGGGTGAGCGCGTTTCCAGTAGTTCTCGGATCAGAATACGATTCTCGATCTTATCGGGCTGTGAGCAATCGAGCAAGAAGCCCACATCTCCGAGAGAGGTCAGTTCGTCTTCCTTGGCCTGTTCCTTCGCGTGCGCAATCTTGCTCTTCTTTCCCGCCCGGAATATGGAATGAATGGCATAGGCTCTTACATTTGCTATGCGGTGAATCCGACGCGCGACTCTGGTGGCAGCCTGAATCACTCGATTCGGATCGCGGTCACGATCCTGAAGAAGAGACTTGTTTACAACGTCTAGAATAGTCTCCCGATCCGTTTCGGGGAGTGGATTCCCGCAATTCGTGTGGAGATCTACGTCGTCCCAGGCCATACAAACCTCATAAACGATTTCAAATTTATCTCAGCGTCTTCACCTGCCCATACGGTCAACAAAACCCAATTGTAATCCCATGCCCAGGTCACTGCACCAGGCATTTTTCGGGTTTCTGCAAAAAAACATTTCAGGCCGAGCAGGTTTCGGTCTTCAGCAGGCCTCTTTATTAATAGGAGCCCAATTTTTTGCTCAAAGGAGTTGATTGGAAGTGAAACGACTGAAGATTACGGCCGCGCAACTGAGCATTGCCGGCTTGGCGTTCATTCTCAACGCGCCAGCGATGTTGGCGCAAGACGTAATTGGTAACACGGGGCGGACAGTCCATACCGCTCTGAACACATGGGCGAACGATTGGTCGCCCGTTGGCTGGGGAGTGGGCATCGGAAGCATGATGTTCGGCGCTCGCGGGCGCATGATCGGCGCGGCTTCGGCCGCCGTCACGCTCGGACTCACCCACGTTGACCAGATCCATACCTGGCTAAAGGGTTTCTAGACAGTAAAGGAGATCCAAACAGGCATGGCGAAAAGTGGCGTTTATCTATCGCAGCAACTGCAACAAGAAGCGGAGAGGCAGATTCTCGCTAGCAGCACGTTTAGCGTGATGAACCGGCGGAATCTGCTCTTCGGGGTGGAGGCGGATCTGTTCTATGCAGTCCTGTTCACCGGCATTCCGTGCTGGAACAAGACCAAGTCGTTCGGATTCACCTTGCTCTATCTTGCGGTGGTCCTCAGTGTCATTTGGCTGCTCACCCGGAAAGATCCTGACCGGCCACGTTATCTGTGGCATTACCTCGGTGCATCACAGCATTTTGACGCCGGGCGCCGCAGACGCTTCGCGTTCGCAGTGCTTGTGGATCGGTAGACGCCACGCCACGATTTTCTATGTCTACGTTCTCTGACTACATCCGTGCTCTACAGGGAGCCACATC
>JBAUZG010000249.1:0-10446 GCA_049585195.1 Bryobacteraceae bacterium
GTTGCAAGCTATCGATGCCACATAGGCGCCGGCACGAGCGATTTGGCGATCGCGGTTGTCGTGCAAAAAATGATCGATTCTAAAGTCTCGGGAGTTCTTTTCACCATCGATCCGGTAACTGGCAACCATGACCGCTTAACGATTGAAGCTTGTTGGGGACTTGGCGAATCGCTTGTCTCAGGCAAAACGCTGCCCGACCATTATGAACTCGATCGCAGAAATCTTCGTGTGCGTACACAGATGTATGGACGGCAGCGCGAAATAGTCGAGTGCGCGCAAGAGGGCATCCGGACTGTCCCCCTCGAAGATTCTTTGCGGCGACGGCCCTGCCTCAACACAAGACAATTGCAATATCTTGGCCGGATAGCGCTTGCCATCGAGAACCATTTCGCCTCGCCACAAGACATCGAGTGGGCGATCGAGGCGGATAGCGACGAGACCAAATTCGGCCCCGAAGGCGTTTTCATTCTACAGAGCCGCCCGGTAACAGTTCTCGGGACACCATTGCCGCAGGCGGCCGTCGACGAGCCCTGGGAGAGTCCGGTGAGCGAAGCTGTGTGGGTCCGACGTAGCGGTGGCGTGGTGGAGCATCTCGCCGGACCGGCTTCACCTCTGTTTGCTAGCGCGCAGCTTCCTCTGATCTGTGCCCGGCTCGACGCGCAATGCCCGGAAATGGGAGTGATAACCCCACCACCAACCTACGCCCTGATTAACGGGTATTTCTTCAATCGAAGCGACTACCGCTTGGGTCTGAGAGCGCTGCTTCTTCCGTTCAACTACTGGAGAGCCGCTCGAAAGGGCGCAAGGGATTGGCGGGAGCGTGTACTGCCCGATCAGACAATTGCCTTCTCGGCCCTGTCCTCGTTTGATCCTTCAAGCGCGACCGTGCCTCAGTTGATGAGGCACATTGGGGAATTGCTCTCGTTCAACGCAATGGCCTGGGACAACGTGATTCGGGCCTCGCGGACCTATGTTTTCACCGAGCCGCTGTTTCGCCGCATATTCGAGCGGTTCATCCAACCGGTGAGCGGCGGGGATACGCTCACGTTTCTGTGTGGGTTTGAGAGTCAAGCCATGGAAGGTGAGCATAGGTTGTGGGAACTGACCGAGTCGGCGCGTTTACTGCCCGCAATCGGCGAGCGGCTCCGCGGCTATAGTCCCGAGGAAGCTTGGAAGCGAATCGCCACCGATCCCGCCTGTCTATCATGGGTTGGCAAGTTGACCGAATATTGCCGCTTGTTTGGTCATGTGGACGCGAGCCTTGACTATCTGTACGCGACAATGGCCGACGATCCTATAAAGGCGCTTAGGTCCATTCGCACTCGTCTGGAAGCTGAACCTGAGGATCCGTTGGAGCGCCACCACAAACTCGCGCTAGAACGGGAGATCGCCACGTCTCAAGTGCTACAGGAATTACGAAACCGACCGTTTCGAAGACGCCTCTTTCAATGGGCTCTGTCCTGGGCACAAGAGGGCGCATCAACCCGTGAAGACATTTTCTTTTTTGCTTTCCGCGGATGGCCGGTGGCGCGCCGGGCCATCCTTCATCTGGGCAACGCGCTTGTCAAGGCAAGCGCGCTCGCTTGTCCTGAAGATATCTTTTTCCTCACATGGGAGGAGTTGCAGGAGCTGGACACATCCGCGCGTGGGGCATTGTGGACGATAGCCGCAGACCGGCGCACGAGGCACGAGCGCCGGAAATCGCTCACCCCGCCGCCCCGCATACCGCCTGATGGTCCGCCTTTGACACTGCGGAGAAAGGCGATAGCCGGGCTCAAGCGACGCCTCATTGGCAGCAACCCTACAACCACCGGTAACGTGCTGTGGGGCGCGCCGGTAAGCCCTGGCGTTGTGACCGGTCCCGCGCGAATCGTCCGTTCGTTCGAGGAAGCGGACCGGTTACATGCCGGCGACATTCTTGTTACGACCGCGGCAACGCCTGAATGGATATCGGCGTTTGCCATCGTTGCGGGCCTGGTCACCGACGTTGGCGGCCCTTTGAGCCATGGCAGCATCATCGCCCGCGAGTTCGGAATTCCCACTGTGATGGGCGTACGCGTCGCCACGACCGCGATTGCCGAAGGCCAGCTGATCACGATAGATGGTGCTGCGGGTTCCATTCGACTCCACGAGGCGAACGAATGACCACTCATGATCGACGTTTCGAGAACGGAGCCGTAGTGATTTCGATTGACACGGAGCAGATCTGGGGTCACTTCGACATCATTAGTGAAGGGGCTTTCAGCCGGCGGTATCCCCACGCGCCCGCCGTGAACGACCGATTACTCGAGCGCCTCTGCGCTGTTGGGATCAGCGCCACCTGGGATGTAGTCGGTGGGTTGTCACTCGATGGCGCCGACGGCCCGGATGACCATCGGATGACCGGCTTACCTAAAGCATGGATTTCGCGTGTTCCCGCAGGGAATGAAGTTACTGAGCCTCTTTGGTATCGCAGGAGGTTCGTAACCGCTATTCGGGATGCTATTCCAACTCAGGAAATCGCCCTTCACGGAGGGCTAACTCACATGATTTGGCGCCCTGGCGAGCACCCGCCGGAAAGCCTCCTGCTCGAACTCATGTCGGGTGTGAAAGCACTCAAAGAGATTGGTGTTCAGCCTCGCTCTTTCGTTTTCCCACGCGACCTGGAAGGACACCACGAACTTCTTGTCAAGGCAGGGATTCAGTGCTATCGCGGACGCGCGGCAATCGCTTCGGAAAGGCTGGGCTACAACCTGGCTGGCTCGGTCGCACGAGCCCTTGAGGAAGTGACAAGCCTAACGCCTCCGCCGGTTTGGCCGGAGGAAGTTCTACCAGGTTTATGGAACCTGCCTGCGTCCCTCTCCATCTACTGCATGGGTCGTGCCCGGTCGCGCTGGATACCGATGCATCTTCGGCTGGATCGGGTTCGGTTGGGAGTCGAGCGTGCGATCCGGCGAAAGGGCGTCTTCCACCTGGCGATGCATCCAGAAAACCTTGCAGAGTCTCCGGAGGCATTCGACACTTTTGAGTCGATCTTGGTATACCTTTGCCGGATGCGGAGCGAAGGGGTCGAGATCCTTACCATGATGCAAGCCCTGGAGCGTGTCCAGGTTTGCGCCGAGAGATAACGGGACCATGTTTGGGGAACGTTTCGCACAATTCATGGAACTGCGCGGCCGCCGCATTGTAGAGGCTGCCGGCGCGTTGTGGTACAGCACGCAAATGCGGATCTATATGAAGATCCCATTTCACGAGCCATGCAATCCATCCGCCGACGACCTGAGAAGAGTGATGCAGATCGCGCGTGCGCTGGGAGTGCGCTATCCTTCGTTGAACCAAGCTGGATATCCGAGCGGCATATATGTCTGTCGTCAGACGCGCTACGACCTGTCATGTGTCCATCCGAAACAGCGTGCACCGGTCCGGCGCGGACTCGAAGCCTGCGAAATACGCCCGATAGAAGAGGCGCAGTTGCTCGTTGAAGGCTTGCAATGCAACCTCGATACCATGAAACGACAGAATCGATTCGAGACCGAATTTGGTGATCGCCGGCAATGGAAGCGCCTTGTCAAGGCGGTACAGCAATGTCCCTCGATTACGGCCATCGGAGCGTTTATTAGCGGTAAGCTTGCGGCGTACGCGATCACCAATCGCGAGGACGGTTGGTTCCACATTTTGCACCAGATGTCCCGCAAAGACTTTCTGAATCAGCATCCCAATCATGCGCTTACCTATGAGCTGACCAAGCAAGCCGCCGAAGACGCGAGTGTCCACACAATCTGCTACGGGCTGGTTGGATTGTCGTCCGGAACAGGCCTCGATGAATACAAGCGGCGATTCGGCTACGAAGTGCTGCCGCAGAATTCGGTCTTTTGGCTCCGCCCCGGAGTGGACAAATTCCTCAGCAATTCCCTAACGATTGATGCGCTTGCATCGCTCCGGAAACTACTGCCTAAAAATCAACAGCTACAACGAATCGAGTCGGTTCTCGTCGGCGCGCGGCGAACTCGAATAGGCAGCTGCCGATTTCACCAAAGCATCGACCATTCATTGAGCGCAAAAGTTGAAAAATAGAACTTATTTACTCCCGCCGTTTGCGGTCCCGTATGGCGTCGGAGATTACGTCAAGGGAGTGTCCGCATTATTCCGTTACTCGGCCTCCGCACCGGATCCTCTGAAGGAGTTATTCGGCGACCGGGCCCTATTTTGGACCGGTAGTGGCCGGCAGGCTCTCTGGCTCATTCTTCAGGCGCTTCATCTTCCTAAGGGAGCAGGCATTGGAGTTCCCTTGTTCGGGTCGAGTTCGGTTGCCGTCACCATACACGGCGCAGGTTTCAAGCCCATTTTTCTTGACGTGAGTGAATCGACCTTGACCCTAAACCCCGCTGAGGTCAAGCGAGTGGCTGGTCGCATCTCGGCACTTGTGGTGGAGCACCTCTTTGGCCACGTGGCTGCTATCGACCAGATTCTAGAAGCGGCTGCAGGCATTCCGGTTATCGAGGATACGGCTCAAGCCCCTTTGACCTTGCTCAATGGCCGGCTGGCGGGCACCTTCGGAGCCGCCTCGTTCTATAGCTTTGCCTCCTCTAAATATTTGCCCGCGGCCGGTGGAGGTTTGGCGGCGATCAACAATGCAGCGCTTGCAGCCGAGGTCGCGATTCAGACGCGCCAATTGACGCGTCCGGGCACTGTGCTTGAGTTTCGGAGTACGTTAATGCAGGCAGTCAAGGCAGCACTATTCCGCCCTCCTCTATATGGTCTCTTTGGCATTTCGCTTCGCTCTTCGACCGAGGAGCATTCACGGTTCGCCGCCCAGATGGATCACATAGCAATCAGTCGAGCGAGCGCGAGAGTCGTGCTGCGCCAAGCACCGGCCTTTGCCGCGCGCGTTCAAGAGCAGCGTTCGAATAGCCTGCTGTTATTGAAGCAGCTCGCGGGGATCGAAAGAGTCACGTTGCCCCATGAACCCGCCGGTGCGATGTATAACCGTTATCTCTTTCCCGTGCTGGTCGCTGATCGGGAGGAGCGGGACGCGGTCAGAGCGGGAATGCGCAAGCGCGGCATCGACACGACACGCATTCATTTCAATTCACCTGACAACGCTGTGGCTCTCGGTTATCGCGGGGGATGCCAGGTGTCGGAACGTGTCGCATCGACATTGCTCACCCTGCCGAATCAGGCCTGCCTGACCGTGCGCGAGGTTGAGCGCGTGGCGCGGGCGTTCGGGGCTGCCCTCGCTGAACATCGTTCCTCGAGGATGGCAAAGCGTGCGGCATCGGTTGCGAATACATCCTCCTGTGATGGTTTAGCGCGCAAACTAGCAGAGCGAAAGGCAGTGGGACCGTGAAAATACTGCAGGTACTGTGCGGTGGATCTTGGGGAGGCGGAGCCGTGGTAGTGCGAGCTATCACGGATGCCCTGGTCAAACGAGGCGATCACGTATGGATTCTTTGCCTTGACGATGAAGTTGGCCGCCGCTTTGAGGAAGTGGGCGCGAACATCGAACACTCACCGCTTTGGTTCCATCCGATTAATCCTCTGGACGTCGTGCCTTTCCTGCAACTATACGCACTCTGCCGCAGACAACGCTTCGATTTAGTAGCAACGCATACGTCGAAAGGCGGTTTCCTCGGCCGTGTTGCTGCTCGGCTCGCTGGAATTCCGCACATTATTCACCATGCACACGGTTTCGCATTTCGGGAATGCAATCGCCCGGTGGTTCGGCGTTTCTATATTGAGTCGGAGCGGCTGGCCGCGCGTTGTTGCGACTCGATCATTTCAGTGAGTGAGGACCATCGTCAAGGAGGTATTCGCGAGCGCGTGGCCGATGGCACCAAGATTCACACTGTGCTGAACGGCATCGACCTCCGGCCGTTTATGGGGGCCGATCGTGTCGCCGCGCGGCGGCGCCTTGGTTTCGCGGACAACGAGATCCTGCTGTGTGTAGCAAGTAGGCTCGCGCCAAAAAAGGGATTAGAGTACTTGATTCAATCGATGCCAGCGGCGATTGCCCAATTCGCGTCGATTCAGCTCGTTCTTTTTGGAGAAGGCCCGATACGCAAAAGCCTATGCCACGAAGCGGCGCGGCTAGGCATTTCCAATCGCATCCACTTTCCAGGTTTTCATCCGGACATTCCTCAATTGCTCGCCGCGTTCGATCTGATTCTTCAACCTTCGCTGTCAGAAGGGCTCTCGATCTCGGTCCTCGAGGCAATGGCCGCGGGCCGGCCGCTTATCGCCTGCAATATCCAAGGGAATAGAGAAGTCATCAGGCACGGTGAAACCGGCCTTTTGGTCCCTCCCGCCGACTCGGCCGCTTTGTCGGAAGCCATTGTCAGAATGCTCTCCGACCCTGCCGCTGCAAAGACGATGGGCCAGAATGCGGCGCGCGAGTGCCGGACGCGCTTCTCCGAAGAACGCATGATTGAACAAACTATAGCCATTTATGACGGCGTCTGTTGCCGCACCTCTAACAAATCGGCGACGACCGAAAATATCATTTCGGCTCGCAAGCCTCAATCAACGATCGCTCCCAAAACGCAGCAAACATCTAATAGCCAATGAAAATCCTAGATCTGGCCCGCAACATAATCACATTGGCCGGTTTTCAGCTGGATGAGGATATCGAAATTCGCATTACCGGCCCTCGCCCCGGTGAGAAGCTAATCGAGGAGCTCAGCTTTAAGGACGAGAACACGTTGGCCACAGGGCATTCAAACTAGCGAGCCGAGCCGCATCCAAGTTTCGTTCAAGATTCAGCAGATTGGTTTCTAAAGGAGATAAGCATTGCGCGTCACATACTTTGGCCAGGCCTGCACGTTGATTGAGGCGGCAGGCCGCAAAATCCTGACGGACCCATGGTTGACGGAAGGCGCTTATTTTGGCACATGGTTTCACACCCATATCCTCGCGGATGCAGGCATCACGCCGGAGACATTTCCGAAGGATATCGATTACCTTTTCATCTCGCATGAGCATCAGGATCACCTGGACCCTGCTACCCTGTGTCAATTCCCGCGTGATATTCCGATACTCATCTGTAAATTCCCCACTTCTAAGCTCGTTTGCTATCTAAGGTCCTTGGGACTGACAAACGTCCGCGAGCTTTCATCGGGAGAGCCACTCCACCTTGGAGACGGTCTCAAGTTGACGATTTTTGGTACGGCCGAATACACCAATGACTCGGCGCTATTGGTAGAAGGGGAAGGGTGCACGGTCTTCAACGAGACGGACTGCAAGCTTGGCTACTCCGATCTGATGAGGCTGGGCGAAAAAAACATAGACATCGGATTTTACATGTTCTCTGGGGCCAACTGGTATCCCATGATGTACGACTATCCCGAAACTGTGATGCTCGAGAACGTGCGCCGCCGTCGGCGCTCGCTGCTGAAGAGTCTGGTGCAGCGGGTGAGACTCACCAAGCCCCGCATCGCGGTTCCCTCCGCCGGTCCGTGCACGGTGCTTGACCAGGAGCTGCTTTGGCTCAACTCGCCCGAGCTCGGCATCTTTATCGATCCTGAGGAAGCTGTGACAGCTTTGAAAGCCGCCGAAGTATGTCCGAAGGCCGTCTCTCTCGCCGCGACCGATGGGTGGGACAGCAAGACCGGCATTGATCGCCGCGCGCCACCCAACTTTCGCCTTCCGCGAGCAGAGTACATCGCCGATGCCTCCGTTCGAATGGGATCCCGCATCTCAGCGATGCGCGAGGCAGAGCCGGAAGCTGGCGCGGATCTCCCGCAGCGCCTCGCTCGCTACTTCGAAGAGTCCGTGGGCGCCCTGACCCCGGCCGTACGGGAGCGCATCAATGCCACACTTGGTTTGGTCGTGACCGGGCGCAATGGCGGATGCTGGAGCGTCAACTTCAAAGCGCCAGGCCCACCCTATGTCGAGGACAGAATGAATCCCGAATGGACGTACAAACTCGAATTAGAAGATAAATTAATCTATCCATTTGCAACCGGTAGCGACATCTTTTTCGAAGATATTTTGCTGTCGTTGCGCGCCCGTTGCGCGCGGCGGCCGGATGAATATAATGAACCCCTATATCACTTCCTTTATGAACCCGACGCTGCGAAACTGCATGACTGGTATGCCACTCATTGAGATTCCCCTCGAAACCTTGCGGCCCGGAGTTCCCCTGCGCACTGAGGATGGAGCTAACGGAATCGTTGTAATCCGCGGAGAAGATTGCATCAGTGCGTTCGAGGATGTCTGTCCGCACGCACGATGGCGACTTTCGGGTGGTGAGGTCTGTGCAGGAGTCTTGGAATGCCCTGGACACGGGTGGGAATTCGACGTCAAAACTGGCCGCTGCCTAAACGTACCAGCCTATCGGCTGCGTCACTATGATGTCGTTGTAGAGGACGGCATGGTTCGCATCATGTGTTCTGAAGCGCCGTACCCCGCGCACGAAACGGCAGCGTGCATCAAGGCACTCGGTCCACGCGCGGACAACAGCTTTGAGTCCTGCGTGAGAGTAATGCCAGAGCATTCGTAACCGGCGGTCGCGTGATGTGGCCCTGAATATAAAATGCCCGAGCCTCCTCTAACGAGACAAGTCTCCTTACGCACTAATACGGCATCATTTCCTTTTAAAAAGGTAAGGGATCTAATGGCAGAAAAACTGGATATGCGAGATCTGGTTTTCGGGCAGATCGACAAAGTTATCCGACATGCCGTTTTCGTTTAAATGCAGGCCGGTAAGTATGAATGCGAATAGGTTTACAGTCGCGATTTCATTAATTCTCTTATATCCCGTGCTGCTATTCACTCAGGCGCCTCCTGTTGTGTCGGTCGCCGGGAGCCTGCAACGAGTAGGGCCGCAGGATCGCGTTGGGAGCGGAACCAAGGCGCGTCTGTGGGCGGCTCGCGGAGAATACGAGTCGTTTCAAATTATCACCAGGGCCCCTGATAGCAACCATGTTACTAATGTGAGCGTCAGCGTTTCGGACCTGGTCGGCCCAGGCGGCCGGATCATCTCGAAGGACAATCTAACTCTGTACCGCGAATACTATGTCTATATAGGACCCAATAGCGGCAGTCCAGACTGGCTCGGGTTGAACCGGCCTCTAGGCCCAGGCTGGTACGCGGATGCGCTAATCCCATTTGTGGATCCGGTAAGCAGAACTCCCCTCTCAGGCGCACTTACCGCTGTTCCCTACAATCTCTTAGCTGGCGCAAACCAGGCCATTTGGGTGGATGTATTCGTTCCTCGCAGTGCAGCGCCAGGACAATACACTGGTACCTACACGGTGACAAGCAATCAAGGTGCCGTCCGAGGGGACATCCTGTTGAATGTCTGGAATTTCAGCTTGCCCTTACAGCCGTCATTGGTATCTAGTTTTGGGGTCTGGAGTAGTAACAGCATTCGCATTTGCGCGGAACTGCTTCGTCACCGGCTGATGCCGAGCGACGTACCGCGGCAGCATGAAGCGATGCTGGTAAACACGTATGGGCTTAATGCAACCAGCCTCGGATTTTGGAGCGGCGCCAAGTATGGCAGATGTAAGATGTCTCCTGCGCCTTCCGTCTCCCGCATTCAGGCCGCAGCAGCAGCACAGCAACCTGGCTTGTTTCTGTACGATCTCAGCGCCGACGAGGTCGACTATTGTACGAATCTTGCACCGACGCTCAAGCAATGGGCCCGCAATCTCCACGCGGCAGGCGTCAAGAATCTCCTTACGATGGGGCCCAAGCCGGAGTTGTTCGACGATGGATCGGGCAGCGGGCGTTCGGTAGCCGATATCTGGGCCATTCTGCCCGATACCTACTGTGCCGATCTCAAAAACGTGCAAACCGCGCTTCGAAAAGGCGATCAGGTCTGGTCATATAACGATGAAGTGCAAGATCCGTATTCCCCCAAATGGGAGATCGATTTTGCCCCCATTAATTTCAGGATTCAACCCGGTTTCATTAACCAAAGTCTCAACTTGAAGGGGCTGCTCTATTGGCGCGTCGATCGGTGGGCGGTGGATTCCTGGAATGACGTTGTCATGAAGGACGGTGGTGGCTCGTTCCCCGGTGATGGCGAACTGGTGTATCCGGGCTCAAATGCTGGTTTCGATGGAGTTGTGCCATCCATGCGGCTGAAGTGGCTAAGAGATGGAGTAGACGATTACGATTACATCCAGCTCCTGAAGCAGGCGGGATACGGTGATTGGGCGCTCCAGATAGCAAGATGTATTGGTCCCGACTGGACTCACTGGACCCGAGATCCGAGTGCACTAGAGACGGCCCGGCTGAAACTCGGGCAACGGCTTGACGGTCTCGCAAAGTAGCAGACGTATAGCGATAGATGTCCCAGGGGAGACGAGAATCACGGGATTTAAGCCGCTCTCGATAACGCGGCCAGCGGAGGTAGAAGGCGCGTTGGCCGGCTTGAAACATTCTTCGAAGGATCTACGCATGGTCGGTTTTCTCAGGACGCATGACAAAGATCGCCTGTGCCTTGGTCCAGCAGACCTCTCT
>JBAUZG010000250.1:0-18036 GCA_049585195.1 Bryobacteraceae bacterium
GATAACAAGAGCGCCGCGGCACAAGCTGCCGCCCAAAAGAAGGCCAACGATTTGTATACACGCGCAAGCAAAGGCGAGCGATTCGCCGATCTGGCGCGCGACAATTCCGACGCGACAACTGCTGCTCAGGGCGGCGATCTCGGCGGCTTCAAGAAAGGCGCTCTCAGCAAACAAATTGAAGATGCGGTATGGAAGATGCAGTCCGGCGACGTAACCAAGCCTCTCAAGGTGGAGCACGGGTGGCTGATTCTCAAGGTCGAGGAGCACACCAAGCAAGGCCAGGCAAGCTTGGCCGAGGTACAAGACGAAATTCGCGAAAAGCTGTACGAGCCGAAGATGGAACCAAAAATCCGCGAATATCTGACGGGCCTTCGCAAAACTGCATTTCTCGAAATCAAGAGCGGCTGGGTTGATAGCGGCGCGGCGCCCGGCATGGATACGGCGTGGAAAGACCCTGCGCAGTTGAAGCCCGAGACGGTAACCAAGGCCAGTGTGATGGAGAAAAAGCGGCACAAGCGATTGTTCTGGGTGATTCCTGTCCCTGGCACATCGGAAACCGTCACAGGCAAGAGTTCTTCCCGTTAGCCCTCCTGCATGAAAGCGGTATTCGTAAATACCCTGGTTCCGAACGAGACTGTCACCTCTTATTTCCTGGTTGCCTATAAGGAGATCCGCCACAAAAAGACGGGTGAGCCCTATCTGACCATGTTGCTCGCCGATCGCACCGGCGAAATCGAGGCCAAGATGTGGGACAACGTCGCCGAGGTCATGGGTACCTTCGACCGCGACGATTTCGTAAAAGTGAAAGGGCTATCCCAGACCTTTCAGAATAAGCAGCAATTTACCGTCCACAAGCTGAGGCGCCTCGAAGATCACGAGATTGAGACGGGCGATTACTTTCCCTGTTCGAAGCGCGATCCGGAGGAGATGTTCTCGGAGTTGCAGGGCATCGTTCGCTCGCTTTCGAACGAACATCTTCGCGCTCTTCTCGAAGCTGTTTTCTCCGACCCCAAGCTGGCCGCTTTGTACAAGCAGGCGCCGGCCGCTAAATCTATCCACCATGCGTGTCTCGGAGGTCTCATCGAGCACGTTCTTTCCCTGTGCGGTTTGTGCCGCATGGTCGCCGCGCATTACAGCAGTCTCGACCTCGACCTGCTCTTAACGGGCGCCATCCTGCACGATATCGGCAAGGTGGAAGAGCTTGCCTTTGACCGCAGCTTCTCCTATACAACCTCCGGGCAGTTGGTTGGCCATATTGTGGGTGGTCTCCAGATCGTGAACGAGAAAATGCGCGCTGTGCCCGATTTTCCACCTAAGTTGAAGCTGCTTCTCGAGCACATCATCCTCAGCCATCATGGCGAGCTCGAGTTCGGTTCACCGAAAGTTCCCTCGTTTCCGGAAGCGCTGGTTTTCCATCATCTCGATAATCTGGATTCGAAGTTCGATGCTATGCGAGCCGCGGTTGAGAAAGACCGGCATCCGGAAAATGAGTTTACCGGCTGGATACCCGCCCTTGAGCGTGTCGTATTGAAGAAGGATTTCTTCCTAAAATCGTCGAACGCGGCTGAAAAAGGGGAACACGGTCGCGCGGGCCAGCCTGAGAACGAACCGCCGCCTCAGCCGTCCGTCGAAAGTGAGGCCGCGCCCAAACCCGAGCCAACGTCCGCTTTTGGCGAGAAGCTAAAGGCCGTTCTCGGATCGGTCGAGCTGAAACAAACGTAGGTGGCGCGCCGCTGGAGCCTCGCACTTGTGAGGTCGCCAATCCTGGCCGGCTTTTTTCAGGCGCTTTCGCCTGCGTGAGTTACAATGACCGAACCATCCCAGATCGGTTATGATCTCGAACGGTGCACGTTTATGCGAAATCGACTCGAAGCCGTAGTTCTGATCGCGCTTGTTTCCGGGACTTTGGGCAAAGCTCAAACCGAAGCCCCGCAGTCGCAAGCAATGCTAAGGATGGTGCAGGATATCCAGAAGGCGATTGTCACGCTACCGAATTATGGTGTCTTTGACGATTTGCACTTTGCGATCCAGGGAAGCACCGTGATATTGAGAGGCCAAGCTTCACGGCCAACACTAAAGTCGTCTGCCGAGCGAGTGGTTCAGAAAGTCGAGGGAGTCTCGGCGGTAAAGAACGAAATCGAGGTGCTGCCGCTCTCTCCGAACGACGACCGCTTGCGGGCCGCAGTGTACGTCAGGCTTTACAGCTACCCGGTTCTCCAAAAGTACACGTCGAACCGGGGAGCCGGAGCCCGGCTGGGGAGCAACGTGTCACGGCGAATGGGAATCACCAACGATCCGCCCATTGGTTACCACGCTATTCACATCATCCTTAAGAACGGAAACGTCAGCTTGCGCGGCGTCGTAAATAACGAGAGCGATTCAGCGATAGCAGAAATGCGCGCAAATGGCACGCCCGGAGTGTTTAGCGTAGAAAACGACCTGTATACGGCAACAGCGCCATGAAACGCCAGGCAGCGCGCTTCAAAAAAGCATCGCGAATCCTTCTCGCCTTCGTTTGCTTTGCCCTCGCCGCCACCCCCATAAAAGCGGCCTTTACACTCGAGCAAGTGATGTCGGCGCCGTTTGCTTCCGGGCTTACTGCCGCGCCAAATGGCAAAGCCGTTGCGTGGGTGCTCTTCGAGCAGGGAAAACGCAATATTTACATCGCCCAGGCTGCTGGTTGGCAGGGTCGCAAAGCCACTGCGTTCAACGAGGACGACGGTCAGGAGATCAGCCAGCTTGCCTGGTCGCCTGACAGTTCCGCCCTCTATTTCACGCGCGGCGGCGATTTTGAAATGGAGCGCGACAATCCCAATCCCGCTCTCGATGTCTTAAAGCCCGAGCAGGCTATTTGGATCTTGCGCCTCGATGGCTCCGCGCCTAAAAAGCTGGCCGACGGCAGCGCGCCCGAACTCTGTGCGAAAAACAATCGCGTCTTTTATTTGAAGAACGGCCAAATCTGGCAAATGTCAGCCGATGGCAGCGCTCGAAAAGAACTTGTGACGCTGAAAAGCAAAGCGAGCGATTTGACCTGTTCGCCCGATGGCAGCCAGCTCGCTTTCGTCGATGGGCGCCAAACCCACAGCTTGATTGGATTTTATTCGATAGCCGGAAATACCCTGCATTATTTCGATCCGGGCGTCGACCACGATGGCAGCCCCGTCTGGTCGCCCGATAGTTCGCGCCTGGCTTTCCTGCGCATTCCCGCCTATACGCGCCCTTTTGCGTTCGGCCCTGTACGCGAAGCGCAGCCGTTTTCCATCCGCGTCGTCGATTTAAGCTCAGGACAAGGCCGTGAAATCTGGCACGCCGATCCGGGGAAGGGAAGCGCCTTCAGCGGCATTGTCGCGAAGAAGCAGATCTTCTGGGGAGCCGGCGATCAAATCGTTTTTCCGTGGGAGAAGACTGGTTGGAAACTGCTATACGCGGTTCCGATCGGAGGCGGAACGGCGAGGGTCCTGACGCCCGGTGACGCCGAAGTCGAGCACGTAGCGTTGTCTGAAGATTGCGCCACGGTCTACTATTCAACGAACAAAGACGACATCGACCGGCGGCACATCTGGCAAGCGCCTCTGAACACAAACGCGAGTCCAAACCGTGTGACGTCCGGCGATGGCATCGAGTGGGCGCCTGAGCCGCTGGCAAACGGAGGCGCCCTCGCCTTTCTTGCCTCTGACGCCCGCCACGCCTCGCACGCCATGGTCCGTCTGCCCGGCTCACAGCCGAAGGAACTCGCTCCCCAAACAGTTCCCTCCGATTTCCCGGCCAATCAGCTCGTAACGCCGCAACAAGTCATTCTTTCGGCCTCCGACGGACTCAAGATTCACGCCCAGTTATTCATGCCTCCAGCCAGCGCCAGCGGCGGAAAACTTCCTGCGCTCGTGTTCTTTCACGGCGGCTCGAGGCGTCAGATGTTGCTCGGCTTCCACTACATGCAGTACTACTCGAATGCCTATGCGATGAATCAATACCTGGCGAGCAAAGGGTATCTGGTGCTCTCGGTCAACTACCGCAGTGGAATCGGCTATGGCATGGAATTCCGCGAAGCGCTCAACTACGGCGCAACTGGAGCGAGCGAGTTCAACGACGTGATGGGCGCGGGCTTGTACCTCCGCGGCCGCTCGGATGTTGATGCCGCGCGCATCGGTTTGTGGGGCGGTTCATATGGCGGATATCTCACGGCCTTGGGACTTTCCAGAGCGTCCGGACTCTTTAAAGCGGGCGTCGATTTTCACGGCGTGCACGATTGGAATAACGTGATCCATAACTTTGTTCCGGCATACGACGCGAAAGCACAGTCGGAAGCGGCGCGACTGGCGTTCGAATCGTCTCCCATGTCGTCCATCGACACGTGGCGCTCCCCGGTTTTACTGATTCAAGGCGACGACGACCGAAACGTGCCTTTCAGCGAAACGATCAAGCTCGTCGAAGCGCTCCGGAATAAGGGCGTCTACTTCGAACTCATGGTTCTGCCGAACGAAGTGCACGATTTTCTGCTGTACCGTTCCTGGCTGAAGGCGTACTCGGCTTCCGCCGATTTCTTCAATCGCAAGCTGACCGGACAATAAGAGGCTTCCATCAGGAAACAAGCTGCTCGCAGAGTCGGTCGATATCGGCGTTGCGCTGCTCGACTAGGGCGGCCGTGATGGCCCGCAACTCTTTCAACGTCTCGGGTTCCGCATTGTCCAACGTCTGGCTGCTTGAGGTCAACGCGGGTTGGAGACGGTAATACCGCTCGGTTCCATCCTCTCGTGCTCCAAGCAACTGCGACATCTGGTAGTCAACCGTGCTGTTCACCCCATCCAAAACCGTGTTCAAAAGCGGACGCGCCCACTGAGCCAAGCCCCAGTTCTCCGGCATGGTCATCACTGGCGGCTCTTTCAGCGCTCCCGTCCCGAGTGAAACCACCGTAAAATCCACTGCTTTCGGAAATTGAACTCGCGCCTCCACCATCGCACAGGCTGTTGGATTGTTCGCGAACACGCCCCCGTCAATCATCACGTAGTTCTGGTTTGTGCCCGGCATCGAAATACGCTCCGGAGGGAAATAAGTGGGAGCGGCTGAGGTAGAGCGCGCAACAGTCCGCATCGGGTAATCGAATGTCGGATCTTGTTTGGCCCTCGCACTGGGAAAGAAAAATGGCGTCTGCTGGCTCAACTCGTAACTGGGCACAAACACCGGAATGAGAGCGTCGCTAAGCTGCGTATTCCCGAAAAAATTCTGAAGAGCATCCTCGATGGGGCCATCCGAGTATTTCGAGCGGATCAACCCGTCGCCGCTCCCCAAAACCTGCAGTAGCGGCTTTCCAAAAATGGCTGGACCAAGCTGCTCGTAGAACTCGACCATGTCGCCCGCGCTGTGCGCCGCCTCGTTGCTGCCGGCTTTAGGCCGCGCCATTGCCAGCGCGAGGATGCCGCCGGTAGACGTGCCGGCCAGCAGATCGAATAGTGTGCTAACCGGCTTTGCCGTGCGGCGTTCTATTTCGGCCAGTACTCCCGCTGGGACAATTCCTCTGATGCCGCCACCGTCTATAGAGAGGATGCGGATATTTTTTCGTTTTGAATCGCGACTGTTTGCCATGAGTGCCAATCTGGGTCAAAGCATAAACAGGGTGGTGGGCAGATTTTCGGCGAAAGAGGCGCTGTTGGCACTCCCTTCTTATTGCTGCTAAAAGAGTTATTGAATAAAACATATTTGAAAAATTTTGTGACCGAAATGGCCTGATTCGTGCTAAGGAACTTGTAAGGGGGCATTAGCCGTCTCACCTGGTAGAGACCGCGAAGATTCTCAGCCTGGTTCGATAGGAGAGAAGAGAGGAGCGGTATGGATATTATTGGGGATCGAAGATTCGTTGACGTGCCCGGCGGTGGCACACATGAACTACCGCCTCTGCTGCTGCGGGGCGTTCATAACTTGAAGAATCTGCACAAGATGATGGATATCGCCAACGACATCATCGAAAAGGAGGACATGCTGGCCGCTGTCCCCCGCGATCCCGCTGCGCCCCCGGAGGACCGCGAGCGGCGCAAAATGGATTTGGCGCTGAACCTGATCCAACAGTATATGGGGATCTTGGCCCACTGGCACTGGGGCGATTGTGTTCTCGAATGGATCCGACAGTGCGAAATCACCTTCGGCTCCCGGCAAGAGCTTAGGAATCTTCTGAAGAACGACGTCTGGCCTCATGCCGGACGAAGCAGTTTCGTCACACTCCTCGAAGATAAGGCCGTAAACACCGACGGCGTCGATCTGGAACGTGCGGTCGGTCTTCGCCTGGCATTCCGCCAAATGCCGCCTATCCGGTACTGCTCCGACCAGTTCCTCTTCTATCTGAATAACTCTGTCGGCTCGGTGGCCTACCATACCTGGTCCGGAATGACACCACGGCCCATTTCCTCGTTACCTCCCGAGCGATTCGCTTTCGAGGTTGTGAACGTAGAGCTCGACCTGCACTAGGGCCCAGGGCGAGGCCGGTCTCGCCCCAAGGCCGATTAACAATCGGCCGCAGGTTTGGCAACCTGTCCCACTGGTTTGCAATGCGAATCGGGTAAATGTCCAAAGTTCAGAGGGCGAGGCACAGTCCTCGCCGCTACAGCCGTTCGTGCGCCTTAGGGGTCGGGCCTGCCCGCCCGGCTACTTCTCGCGTATTCCCCTGGCGGATGATCCTGGCATGGTCCAGAATTTGAGGATCTTTCACGCCCACGGCGAGAGCCTCGTCGATTTTCATTCTGGCCAGCTCATCCTGGTGATTGGCATGAAGCGCCCAGGCAAGGCAATCTAACGTGTGGACATCGTGCCGCCTGGCCGCTTCGAGTTGCGCGATTCGCAGCGCTTCATCCGGCTTCCGGGCATCGTCAACATAATAAAGAACCAATTCGTGGTTTGAATTATCCGTGATGCCCGATTCAGCCAGACTTCTCTTCTCGAAGGCGGCGAATTTTCGAGACGCCTCTTCGGCCTTGCCGGCGAGTTGCAAGGCCTTCGCCCACGCATAGAGATTCTCGGCATGCGGCGCCTTTGCGTAGCGTCGCGCGTACAGCTCGGCAGCTTCCTCGTAGCGTTTCTGCGCCATTCGCAGTTGCGCGAGCGTGCCCAATGCGTAGTGATACTCCGGGAAAAGACTCAATGCGCCCTTCGCATGGATCTCCGCTTTCGCCAGCTCTCCCGATTGCAACTCGATATGCGCCATCTGCGTGAGTATCCAAGCCCGGTCTTCGAGCTCGCTCGTAGGTGTTGCATCGTAAGCCATGCGCATGAATTCCTGAGCGCCATCCAGATCGCCGAACAACTCCCGGAGATAGGCGCCTCGAGTCAACCCAGGAACATTCCCGGCGCGAAGATTGAGCATCCATTGCGCAGCCTTCTCAGCGGCTTCGTAGTTGCCAAGCTCCGCATTCGCATCCGCCAGGTAACCGTACACAATAACGTCGTCCGGCGTCCTCCGGTTCAGCTTCTCGGCCAGGTCGAGCGCCTTTGCGAATTCGTGGCGGCCTAGTAACAGCCACGTTTTCACCTTCAGACCCTCATAGTTATCCGGCGAAAGCGCAAACGATTTCGCGAGGCTGTTTTCAGCATCGGCGTAGTAGCGAACATCCGAAGTTTCACGAGCGCGCCGTGCCTGAGCCATTGCCAGCGCATTGTAATGTCCGAAGAAATCCGGCCTCTTCGAAATCAGGCTTTGAGCCCGCGCTATGCTCTGTTCGGCCGGTGAGAGAGCCGGCGCGGCAGGAAGCGCGGTCGGGCCTTCGGCGAGCGCGGCCGTGGCCGCGCTCAGCATAAGCGAAAAAGTAAGCGAAAAAAATCGTAAGTGTCCCATAACATCCTCGATTGATGCGTACTACTCTGACGGGCAAAGCCCCTGCGGAAGCGTGGCGCAACCGCTCTGGCCCGGCCCCTCGTGAACGCTTTGCCGCCCGCTGTAGGCTGCGGCAACGAACGGGAATGTGCTATCGGGCTGAGTCGTCGGAGTGTTCACTCCGTCGCCAGTTCTGGTTCCAAACTTAACCGGATCCACCAGAATGCCCGTAAGTGCCCGCGCCGAAATATCGACAACATCGTCGTTCAGTCGCCGTCCGTTCGGAAAACCGGCTACGTCGCCGGCAAGAAATCCGAGCCGTTTCTGTTTCTCGATGGAAGTGGGCGGAATACCTGTGTTCAGGCGTAGCAAATCGGCAATCGGCCCGGCGTCCGATGATCCGCAACCGGGGCAAATCGGCGCCTGGTACTGAACGAGAAGCAGCAAGTCGTTACGAGGTGCCGGAGGCACAGGAATGCCCAGCGAGTTAAAGACCTGCGCCAGCAGCGGGGAAAGGACAAACTGCGCAAACTGTTTATCGTTGATCGGATCGTCCATGCTGAAGCGATCTTTGAACCCCGTTCCAATGATGAGCTCGTTGATCAAAGGATTGCCGAGGCGCTGGATCTGATGCCACGGTTTTTCAGAACCATCCTCATCGGTCTGCGACCGCCGGATCAGTTGGGCCTGCCGCGAAGTTGTCCCATAGGTGCCGATCACTGCATCTTTGTCGCTTGCCGGATGCACTTTTCCGTCGCGAGTCAGCATGGTAATGGGAACCTCGATGGCAATGCTGTTGCAATCGAATCCTGCCAGCGTATTCGGAGCGAAATTGTGAGCGTCGTCCGCATCGTCGGCAGCGCTCAGAACGCCTCCGCCGGCAGCCTTCCGGAAGTTCACCGAATCAAAGCCTGCGCCGAGATCGATGAAGAACGGGTCTGCCACCGTGCCCGCAAATACCCGCACTCCATCCTTCAGTTCATAGATGCCTTCCTCCCGAAGGGCCGCATAGTCCGGCATCGTGCGTGGCCCAACGTTGGCCGGTACTGCATAAAGCTTTTGGCCATTCGTTAGATCGATGCTGTGGCCTCCTACGATTTCCGTGACAGTATAGGTTTGGCGCAGATTCAGACCTGCCGCACCGGGACCATCGAGAGCCGTGATCGGCGGTATGTTGTCAACACCACCGACAAATCCAGTGAACACGTCAGGTAACCGGATCTCGGTTTGAAACCTGAATTGAAAGATCACGTCGGGAACGCCATCGTGATCGTTATCGATCTTCATTTCATACTGGATGCCGGGATCGAACGGGAAATAGTTTGGTCCATTCGATGGTTCGAGAAACGGATCGACGTTGAGAATCATTACAACACGATCCGGATGTTCGGGACTGACAAACGCGTACCAGTCGGTAATATCGGCTTTCTGATCGAGAGCTGTGATTGGAGCTTCTCGATGACTCGAAGCGAAGGCGGGGATCGAAGCAGTTCCGAGCAGGCCGGTTATGGCCATCATTGGCAGCACGCACTTTAGCAATACTTTCCTCATTTTTACTCCAGCGAAAATGGTCTAATCAGGTAGGCCTACATGCACTCATCACTACGCGTCGAGGCCCGTAATTGGATCAAGGCATACGCAAATTTTTTTATCTATGGATTTTTTGTGCGGCCGTCGATCCAGAAGTGCTGGCTTGATCGTAGAGACTACTGTAGAGGACAGTGTGAACCACGTGAGAGCCTATTGTCTCGCAATCCTTGTGTTTGTTGTCCACTCCACACTAACTGCGCAAACAGGTTCGTCTCAACCATCAGTTACAGCGTCCTCTACTACTAATGGCGAAGTAACTGCCCTACCAGTTAAAGTCGAATCGATCAACGTTGTTGGGAAAATTACGCCGCCCGATATCTTGTCGCCCGACCCGGCTCAACGAATCGTAATAAGCGGCGAGGCATTGGATGCGAATCCAGGCCGGCCGGGAGTTCCGATCTCAATTCCAGGCCTGCCTGTCGAAACTGCGTCGGGCGGCATCAAAGCGCCGCAATACTTTGCGCCCGGCGTTGCGGGGGACCATGGCGAACCCATCGCTCAGTTCTTTCAAATCGGAACTTATCTGGTTCCCAATAATCTCAGCGCGAATGCGCACGGCAACGGCTATGCTGATCCGAATCCGCTGATTCCGGCAACGATTGAAAGCGTCGAAGTGGATGGCGGAGCCTTCAACGTTCGCGAAGGCAATCACGCTGTGGACCTGTCTACGACGTACTCTTTCCGCGATCGCGTTGAGCCGTTTCTTACTCTCACAGGAGATTCTCGCGACGGTGACGTGACGGCCGGGTGGAGTCCGCCCGATCTCGAAAAACATTTTCTGGTTGCAATCGAGGCGGCGTTTGGAAATGAATTTCTCGATCGTCTTGAACACCGCCAGCAGTACAAGTTCACTGTGATACGCCAGTTGAGAACAAAAAACCATAAAATCACCTTCGCAAGCCTCGGTTACTTTGGAAATTCGCGAGTTCCCGGACTTGTGCCGCTGGGCGTACCGGGCTTGCAGGACACAATCGACCCTCGTCAACGCGATCAAACTCATACCGGGGAATTCATTGCAAATGATAATTGGACCCTCGGACCGGGCGAAAATTTGCAGCTTTCCAGCTTCTTTCGATCGTATAATCTCTCCCTGTTTTCTAATTTCGGAGACGGTCTCATTCGTCAGAGCGAATATCGGACAGTAACTGGAGGGAACGGGGGATACGTAAAACAAATTTCGGAGTCCGTGAAGATAATGGCCGGCTTCGATTATCTCCGCGATGCCCCGCGGCGTCTGAATTTGGACCGCTACGACAATGACACGAATTTCTCCTATTACGGTCCCTTCGAAAAAATCACTTCCAACAACCTGACGCTCGGTTTCTACACACCATACGTGGCGCTGGATGGAGGGCTTGGCAAGCACTTCCACTACGATCTGGGATGGCGGCGCGATTATATCGACTTCGACAATACAGATTTGCTCTATCCCACACAGTCCTTTGACCGGTGGGCTGGAGTTAATTCGCCAAAGGCTAATTTTTCGATACTACCCTCGGGCGCCGTCTGGCCGAGCGTAGCGTTCAGCTTCGGTCAAACCTTTTTCACTAACGATCCACGAATCGGCATCGGCGGCGAATCGCACGCCACTCTCGTCGATCGCGCCCATGCGGTCCAGATGGTCGTGAGTAGACAAATCAAAAGGACTGACATTCGCCTCACGCTCTCGCGAGTGACAACGGAACAATCGCTCGCGAAAATCGATCCGGATACGGGTCTGCAGGAAGATGAAGGACCCGGCCGCAACCGGCTGGCCACCTTGTCCGCTCGGCAATATTTCCGTTTCGGTTTGGTACAGGCGTCGCTGTCGAAGGCCGACGCGCGCGACCTCTCGACCGGGTTGCCGACGCCGGAAGCTCCCCGCACAATTATTGACACGCTAGCGACATGGGACAAGCTTCCCTTTCAGCTTCGGCTCCGATCGGAATTCGAATATGTGGGCGCAAAGCCTCTCGGGGATGGATTCATTAGCGTGCCGGTGAAAGAGTTCCGGGGTGCATTGTTCCGGTCATTCTCAAATGGCCTCATCGACGCTGGCATTAATTTCTTGATCGCCACTGGCTACACCGGGCAAACACTTGAGACTCTCGCTTTGCCCGATGAACCGGAGCCGTTTGAGCGGATCGTCGGCGTGCGCATTCCATCGTATGTGAGCGCCTCGTTCACGTATCACTTCCGGCCGCATCCATAGCGCTACAAGTTTCTTTCATGTGCGATGAACGAACCATGCTCGCGGCCGTTTCATCAATCCAGGAGCGGGAGATCGTCCGGCGCTTGAAATCTCACGACCAGCAAGCGATGGTTGCGCTCTACGACATGTACGGCAGACTGGTTTATTCCGTGATTCTGCGTGCTGTCGGCGACCGCGCGACTGCCGAGGATATCACGCAGGAGGTTTTTCTTCGCATCTGGACAAGGATTCACACGTTCAACGAGGAGAAGGGCAGTCTCGAAGCATGGATCGTAACTATCGCTCGTAATCGGGCGTTCGACTATTTACGTTCTCTGAGGGCAGACCTCGGGTGCGCCTTTCGAGTAGGCTTGAATGACCTGGAGCAAGCAGGCTTGTACTGCATTCAAGAAGATCCGGCGGAACGCCTTACGAGACAGCGCGCCGTCAAAGAAGGGTTGGAACGGCTGAATCACGATCAACGCGAGGTCATCGAACTAACCCATTTCGAGGGTATGAGCCAGAGCGAAATCGCGCACAAGCTAAGCAAACCGCTCGGGACGGTAAAGGGCCTTGTCCGAAGTGCGTTGAAAGTGCTTCGCGCAGCCGCGCAGGGAGGCATCGATGACGTGCGAATCCTTTAGCGAACTGTGCGAACTATATGTGCTCGGTTTGCTCGACGACGAGGAGCGCTGGGCGGCCATCGAGCACCTCGAAACCGGCTGCCCAATTTGCTCGAAAGCAGTCGAGCGCGCTTTGAATCTGAACGCCATGATCTCGGTGAGCGTTCCCGGCGCTGCGCCATCACCCGCGCTTCGCCGCCGGATTGCGGAGAGCTTCGGAGCAAGAACAGAACAAACACGCGCGTTTTCTCCTTGGATGAGTGCTGCCGCTGCCGTGCTGCTGGTCGCCCTCGTAGGTTTTGTCGATTACGCCTATTGGAGCCGGCAATTCGCACAGCTAGCTCGAGAAAACGCCAGGCAGAATGCACGCTTAGAGCAGGCCATCCAAATTCTCGAAGCCGCCGGAACAAGGATCGTGCATTTCGGAGGAGCAGCCGAGCCGCACGGCGCTCTTTTTGTGAATCCTCAATTGGGTATCGTCTTGACTACAGCCGGTCTGCCGGAAACCCCGAAAGGTTGGCACTATGAAAGCTGGGTCGTTCCTAGAGCCGGAAACCCACAGGCGGTTGGCGCTTTCGACCCGAACACAAACGGCTTAGCGCTCATGACAATGCTCGGACCGATCAACACTACGTCCGTTCACGCCATTGCTGTTAGCGTCGAGCCGCCCGGCGCCTCACTGATGAAACCGACCAAAGTCGTGTTCGCCGCTCCGCTTTGATCTTCCGTAGGGGCGAGGCCTGCCTCGCCCAACCCCACTATCTATGTCCGCCGCCTCCGCCGGCCGCGTGCCCTACTGAAGACATACCAACAGAGTGCGACATGCCTACTGAGGAGCTTGCCGCCCCGCCGGAGTAACTGCTGTGATATCCGCCAACGTAACCGGACGATCGTGTCACGCCCAATGCGGCGGAGTGTCCTAATGCCGGTCCGGCCAGCGCCCGCATCGCCGCGGCAGAATTCGGCGTGCTAACCAGGGCTGCGTTCTTCGTCAAAATCGACTGTACAACCGTACTCTGCACGGGTGTCCCATAGACCGGTGCCTTAGTTGTTGTCGTCGGCTTTCCGTTTCCATTGACCAGCGAGTTCAACACAACTGGATTAATCGTTCTTCCCCCGGCCAAAGTTCCCACGCCGCCCACCGCGTACGGAGCTCCATACAACGCATACGGCGGAACGTAGTAGTAAGGGCCTCCCCACAGATAGCCATTGTTCAGCCCGAGCATGTACAGCCCGTAGGGGTTGGCAATCATTCCATTGCATGGGACGTACGAATACATGCCCACTCCGCCCATCAGATACCAGCTCGGGTTGGTGCACCCCGTGTACCCGGACGAATACAGAGAGCTCGAAGTCACGCCGGTTGCGTACACGCTATCTTCGGAACGGGCTTTACTGAAGGCAACCAGATCGTCATTGTTTTCGTGAAACTTCTGCGGCTTCGGATCGTCCGAATCGAGCTGCAAAAGCTTTCCCTGCTTCACTGGCTCGTTAATATTGTCCGCAACAAAGGCTTCACCCTTGATGGCCGCTACCGCGGGAGGGTCCGCTTCCAGCCGGAACAGCCCTTTTTTCCGCAATTGCACTATATGATTTCCAACCTTGAACGAGACGGCGTTATCGGACAGAAGCTCGTCGCACTCGACCATGCTCGACCCGGATAACACAGCGACCTTTGTATTGCTAAGAGAATTCGCCTCCATCCGGACAGAGGAATCGTTGCCAAGCCGCATAAATACACCTGGCGTCAACAGAATTTCGGCGTTTCCATCCTTGCCGGTGCGTAGCACTTGGCCAGGCTTGACCTCAATCATGTTGGTTGTGGTTTTGTGAAGCGGCTTGTCGTCCAGAAATACCGAGCCGACAGTGAGCTGAACCAAACCCGAATGGGTAGAAATAGCCATTTGGGCAAAACAGAGAGCAGCGGTAGCCAGCCCTCCCGCGATGAGCGTTGTTACGCGAGTCGGCGACAGCATGATGTCACCCTCCTAACTTCGGAAGCCCTACTAGGAATAATCCGCCTTCCTTTTGGATCTGTCAATGTTTGTAAAAGCATTGGTGGAAGTTTTACGAAATATTTGCTGAGCCTGCAAAACCTTGTCGTGGCGAATGGCCCCTAACGGCGGGGCGATGCGTAGGCCGGGCAGGCCCGGCCACTACTGTAGGGGCGAGGCCTGCCTCGCCCGCTCGTTCTAAACCTCCACCCAACCGCGGCGCTCGGCGCTTTCAGCCACTTTTTCGAGGAGGATCATCCCTTTGAGACCATCCTCAAATGTCGGATAATCGATCGGCGTGTCCCGATCGGCGACCCTCGCATAGAAATTCTTGAATACTTGTTTGTGCGAATCGTCGTAGCCCTCGCTGTGCCCTCCCGGCAGATCGGAAAATTTCGCCGCTGCCGGATAGAACAACGAAGCGTCCTTAATAATCACTTGGTTCGGATCGTTGCGATGCCCGATCCAAAGACTATCGGGTTCTTCCTGCCTCCAGGCGACGCCTGCTTTCGTCCCAAAAATCTCGAACGCGAAGTTGTTTTTTCGCCCGGCCGACATCTGGCTGACCGTGAAAGCGCCCCGGCCCCGATCGCCTAAGTGAATCAGCACCGCGCCAAAATCGTCGGTCGAAACCGGAACAGACTCATAATCGCTCGGCTGTAACTTCTTGCCGGAGAATGTTTCTACCGATCCTTTAGGTCGTTTTCGGGTTTTATGAAAGGTGGCCAGGTCGGCACAAACCGCCGTGATCGGCAACTGAGTGAGGTGCTGGATCATGTCCATCCAGTGCGACCCTATGTCGCCCATCGCACGCAATTTGCCGTTATCATCCGAAACCACCCGCCAGTTCCAATCCGTGTCGAACAGCAGCCAGTCCTGAGAGTACGTACCCTGCGCGATTAAGATTTCTCCTAGGTCTCCCGCCGCAATCATTTGCCGGATCTGCTGGACTACCGGGTAATACCGCAGATTATGCTGCACGCAATGGACAGCATTTTTCTTTTGCGCCACCGCGACCAGTTCCCGGGCTTCAGCCGCTGTCATTGTTAGCGGCTTTTCGCAGATCACAGCTTTGCCGGCCTCTAAGGCCGCTTTCGACATAGGAGCATGATCCACATTCGGCGTACAGATGTGAACTGCGGCAATTGATTGATCCGCCAATACTTCCTTCAAATCGCCGGTCGCTTTTGGAATGCTAAAGGATGCGGCAAACTGTTGCGCCCGCTCCGGCCGGCTGCCCACAACTGCGGCGACCTCCACATTACCCAGCCGCCTGACATTTTCGGTGTGCACCTTACCCATAAAGCCGGTGCCGACGATAGCCGTCTTGATCTTGGACATAGATAGAACCGTGTGCTCCGCCCAATCACTCTATCGCAGACGCTCTCCCGGCATGTCGGCTGGACGTCTTCCTGGGCATAGAACTAATTCACTTTCTCTTTGAACGTGAGTTTTCAAAATATCGTGGTCAAATCAGCCTACATTTGATAGCCTGAAATGGCTCGATTGGAGGATTTCCCTTTAATCGCCGATATGTTTCTCAGACACCGCGCCTCGCGTTGCAGGCGGATAGACGACGGCGCCTTTTCCGCTAGCCGAGTGTGTGGTCCCTACGGAAACTTTCGGCATGAGACGTGCATCAGAAACAACAAAGAACAAAGGTCTCAATCTTATGACTCAGCAACGGAGTGAGGTTAAGGCGGATCGGCTCAACCCGGCGGTAGCGTGGACCGCAGCGTTTACCCAGGCAGTTGGGTCGGCTGTCAATCGGACCGGGGTCTGGGCAGTCGCAACCGCTCAAAAGTCAGCCGCCGTTCTCGCGGTTCTGATGGGTCCCGCCGTGCTGTCGGTATACGCCTTTGCCGTCTGGAGCTTGACCTCCGAAATGGGTTGGACCGATTCGTTCCCGTTCAATTCAGGCCCCTTATCCAGCTGGATCATCTGGATGGGCCTGGCTGTTTCCTTGCATTGCGCCGCCATCATCCTCCGGAAGCAGCGCGATCGTTCGTAAGAGCCCGAGGTCGGGCCGGCCCGGTCACTACAAAACTACAAAACCCTGAAACGGCTGTACGGGCTAGCCGAACTTCATCACCGGACCGCTTACTTGCGCGCGCGGCTCGGCCAAACAGTTGAGTCCACAAGTTTCGTTTCCGAGCCACGACCGCGAGGGAGTTCCCCATGGCCCTGCGGGCCACCAAAGCTGATGAAAGACCGCAAGCCCGGAACCGAGCCGCGACCGCGAGGGAGCGGTCTTCCGCGTGTTTTCCAGAGGAGTGGTTGTGACGAAGTTAGGCTAGCCTTAGGCTAGGCCGAGGCTAGGCCCGCCTCGCCCGCCGTATAACTGTCCCGGAATCAGGAATTCGATCTCCCGGAATTGGAATTTTTCGACCTCGTAAGCCAACCGTAAACCGGTCAGTAGGCTCGCACGTCATTCCTCGATGATGATGCTCTTGCGTGTTTCATAACTCTGGTATTCTCGAAAACAGAGGTGATCCCTCTTCCGATGGCCTATAGTTCGCGCCCTTATGCGAGGCGGTATATCCCGTCGAATCGCTTTCCCGTTGGCCTCAAGTGGCTTCTGATTGTCAACGTTGGAATCTTTGTTATCTCTTTCGTTCTTGCGAGTGCCGGGTCTTCCGGCTTCTTTCGCAATTTTTATCTGGTTCCCGCCCAGGTCGTCAAGACCTTCGCCGTCTGGCAGGTCGTCACCTACATGTTCTTCCACGGCGGGTTCATGCACATTCTGTGGAATATGCTCACGCTCTGGATGTTCGGAGCCGAGCTCGAGCGCTTATGGGGAACACCCCGTTTCCTTAGGTTTTACTTCGCCTGCGGTATCGGCGCGGCAATCGCCGTTATTCTGGTTAATTACGCTATCGGCGACCAGTATTCGCCCACGATTGGCTCCTCCGGAGCGATTTACGGAATACTGATGGCCTACGCCCTTCTATTTCCCGATCGCTTGATCCTTTTTGGGTTCCTCATCCCGATTAAAGTTAAGTACTTTGTGATGATCATGGGCGCGGTTGTGTTCATGAACTCCTTTGTAAATTTCGGATCGGGTGTCAGCCAAGTGGCGCATTTGGGCGGTCTGGTTGTCGGGTTCCTGATGCTGCGCGGGCGATGGCTGGTTACGAAAATCCAACGGCCCGCCGTCAGCGAATTCAAAGAATGGAGGCTGCGAAGGGCCCGTAGAAAGTTCGAGGTTTATCTGCGCAAGCAGGATTCAAAATCCGATCGCTGGACGCATTAGCCGCCCGGCAGAAGAGTAGCACCATGAAGATCCGTAGTTTCGTCACATGCCTGGCGGCGGTGGCGCTTTTTGCCGCCTCGCTCCCGAGTCCTTTGGTCCTCGCACAGGAGGGTCCGCAATCGCCATCCTCCGACACAGTAACCAAACAGAAAAAACAACCCCAATCGGATGACCAGCAGCAGCCGCAGAATCAGGATCAACAACAGATCCCTTCTCAGTACAAGAAGCAACCAAGCCCTGACCAGCCCGCTGACCTTCCCACCTTCAAAGCCGACGCCACAACCGTGACTGTTCCGGTTGCAGTGCTCGATCCGAAAGGCCGCTTCATTCCGAATATCCCGCAAAATTATTTCCGCGTGCTCGAGGACGGAGTGCCGCAACACATTGACGGATTCGCAAAGGGCGAGGCCCCTATGACCATCTGTCTGCTGATCGAGTTCAGCGGACGCTACCAGGCCTATTGGAGCTACGGATGGGGTGAAACCCTGAATGATGCGTACATGTTCATGGATACGCTGAAGCCCGACGACAACATCGCTGTGGTTGCCTACGACCTCAAAACCACAATCCTCTCCGATTTCACGACCGACCGGCGGAAGACTCAGGAAGCC
>JBAUZG010000251.1:0-11665 GCA_049585195.1 Bryobacteraceae bacterium
CAGGATCTCAAAGAAGGCCAAGGCAGCTATTGAGGAAGCCCGCCGTAGCGGCGAAGGGGTCGCGATCTCCGATATCGCCCTCCTCGAGATCGCTACCCTGGAGCGCAAGGGCCGTATCAAATTGAAGGCCAGCCTCGAAACGTTCTTGTCGGAAATCGAGGCCAGATTCATCGTTCTACCGATCAATGGTCGTATATGCGTTCAGGCAATGTCGTTTCCAGCCACGTATCCCAACGATCCCGCTGATCGCATCATTGGCGCCACGGCCTTAGTAGAAGGAGTCCCACTGGTTACGGCCGACGACGCTATCCGGCGCTCCAGCGCCGTACGGACAATTTGGTGAGCGGAAAATCGGGGCCGGAGCCGGCGATGTAAGCGTTATCATAATTCCCATGCACCGCCGTCAGTTCCTCCTCTCCAGCCTCGCCCTGGTTGCCGCGCGCCCGTCGCGGGCGGACACAATCGCTATTGAGATACTCCCAAACGAGCCGATCGGCACGATTTCACCAAACATCTACGGTCATTTCACGGAGCACTTAGGGGGATGTATCTATGACGGCGTATGGGTGGGCGAGAACTCGAAGATACCGAACATAGACGGCATACGGCGTGAACTGGTCGAGCGGCTCAAGGAATTGAAACCTCCGGTAATCCGCTGGCCGGGCGGATGCTTCGCCGATAGTTATAACTGGCGCGACGGCGTTGGACCGCAAAACGAGCGGCCGCGGCGGACCAACTTCTGGGCCAACACACCCTACTTAGAGAAGGCCCCAAATGGCCCTCAGAAGTACGAGCCAAACCAGTTTGGCAGTAACGAGTTCGCCCATTTTTGCCGGCTCGCCGGGGCGGAGCCATATTTCGCAGGCAACGTCAGAAGCCTGAATCCATACGACTTTTACGAGTGGATCGAGTATTGCAATTCGCCGGAAGGGACGACCTCGCTCGCCAATCTCCGCGGCGGCCGGCCGCTCAACGTTCGTTACTGGGGCGTAGGCAATGAAAGCTGGGGGTGCGGCGGTGGGTTCACCGGCGATGAATACGCAGTCGAGTTTCGCCGGTTTATTGAATGGGTGCCGCGCTTTGGCATGGATCTATCGTTCATTGCGTCGGGTCCCAACGTAGCCGATTACGCCTGGACGCGAAGCTTCTTTTCGAAGCTGACGGAGAAGGACAAGCGGATTTTGCGCAATGTTTTCGGGTGTGCACTGCATTACTATTGCGGAACAAGCGGGAAGGGGCAGTCGGTCGACTTTACGGACGACGATTGGTATACGCTGCTCGGAAAAGCGAACCGGATGGAAGAGCTGATCCGGAACCATTGGGAGATTATGGGCGAGACAGACACCGAGCGGCGCGTGAAGCTCGTGGTGGACGAGTGGGGCGCGTGGCACCAAACCGATCCGAGCATCGACCCGAGTTATTTGTTCGCGTATTATCCGACGCTTCGGGATGCGCTGGTTTCAGGGATCACTCTCGATATCTTCAACCGGCACGCCGATAAGGTCGGAATGGCGAATGCGGCGCAGCTCGTCAACAATATCCATACTTCGTTTCTAGCCATCGGAGACAGGTTTACAGTCACGCCGATTTATCATGTCTTTCGTATGTATGCCGACCATCAAGGAGGCACTTCGGTTCGAACCGAGATTGCGGCTGACCGACTGTCGTCCCCTGCCGCCGCAGGACTGCCATCGTTGTGCGGGTCGTGCTCCATCCGGGGCAAGAACGCTGTACTTACTATAGTCAATTCAGACATACAATCGGCGAAACAGGCTGCGATTCACATTCGCGGCGCCAATATCGCCGGGATGCGGGCGACGGTTCTTACTTCGACTGACATTCATGCCCACAACACGTTCGATCAGCCCAAGGCTTTGGAACCGGTCGCGAGGAGCGTGCCTGCAGGAACTTCGCCGAATTATGAGTTCGCGCCGGCGTCGGTGACGAAGCTCGTAATCCGGCTGACGTAGGGTTGTCCATATTTTTTTCTTGAAAGCGCTTTCAGTTTGATCTAGTATCTTCCCAATACTTCCGTGTTCGATGAACCGCGCACAGCGGCAACGAACGCTTGTGCGCTTTGGGGGGACCTATGCAGAAACTCTGTCTCGTTTTTGTTTTGACCTTGCTGGGAAGCACAGCGGCGGTGGCTCAGACGGCCACAATCTTGGGTACGGTTACGGACCCTAGCGGTTCTGTCGTGCCGAATGCGAATGTCACGATTACCAACACCGGGACGAACGCGCAGCGTGTCCTTCAAACCAATACGTCCGGTAATTACATTGCACCCGAACTGCCGATTGGGGTTTATTCGGTTCGGACGGAAGCGTCCGGTTTCAAACGGTATGAGCGAACGGGCATCAAAATTGACTCCAACGATGTTGTGCGCGTTGACGCAACGATGGAGGTGGGTAACGTATCCGAAGCCGTTACGGTGGCGGCCGATGCGGTGAAGGTTGAGTCCGATTCGAGCGAGGTCAGCGACCTGATCTCCGGAAGGCAGGTGGGAGAACTGGCGATTAACGGCCGGCATATGGCGGCCCTCGCAATTCTCACGCCCGGAGCCTCTTCCGACTTGCCGGATTTTAACCTGCCAGTGTCCGTAAACGGCAGCACAAATATCAGCTTCAACGGACAGCGCGAAGAGCACAATGTCTGGATGATCGATGGGGGCGAGAACTATGATCGCGGTTGCGGCGGGTGTGTGACGATGATGCCGTCGGTGGACGCGATCGCGGAGTTCAAGACGCTGACCAGCAACGCGCCCGGCGATTTCGGTATTGGATCGGGCGGCACTATCAACATGGCGATCAAATCCGGAACGCGAGACTTCCACGGGGAGGTATATGAATTCTTCCGCAACGATGCGATGGATGCGAACAATTTCTTCGCCAATCTGGCCGGCGCGCCGGCTCCGGAGTTACGCTACAACATTTACGGTTGGAATCTGGGCGGACCGGTATTTATTCCGAAGGTTTATAACAGGGATCGCAAAAAGACGTTCTTCTTCTGGAGCCAGGAGTGGCGCAAGTTCGTTGTGGGGACGCAAATCTATCAGCCCGCCATACCGCAAGCTGAGCGCAACGGCGATTTCAGTTCGCTCACGACGCCTATCACCGTGCCCAAAACAAACGACCCGGCTCAGAATGCGATGTTTGCTTCGGCGGGCCTGACTCCGGGTCAGCCGTTCCCAGGGAACAAGATTCCGGCGTCCATGATCGATCCAAATGCGGCGCTGTTTTTCAATTCGGGAGCAATGCCCCTTCCGAACGCTCCGAAGGACTTCTATTCGGGATCGAAGGGCGCGCCCACGGATGTGCCCGAGACACTTCTCCGCTTCGACCATTACTTTTCGGACAAGTTATCGATCATGGGGCACTACATACACGACAATACGGACCAGGTAGTAACTCCTTCTCTTTGGAGCAACGCCACTTATCCGACGCTTTCGACTAATTTCAAAAATCCGTCGTGGAGCGGAGTCGTACACCTGACGGAAACCATTAATCCCAACTTACTCAACGAAGTTGCGTTTAATCTAAACGGCAACTGGATCGATCTCACTCCTGTGGGCGTCTATCAGAAGCCTGCGGGTTGGAGCGCGACTTCACTGTTTCAGAATAACGCGCTGAACCGCATGCCCACTATCAACATCGGAGGCTCGTACGGCGTGTGGTACGACCCGGCATCGTGGCCATGGAGAAATGCCGCATGGGATAAGCAGGTGCGAGACGACGTGTCCTGGACCAAAGGTACGCACAACATGAAATTTGGCGGACAGTTCATGCGGTATTCGAAGAATCAGGACATCTTTGGAGATACGCAGGGCAACTATAGCTTTGACGGCAGCTTCACCGGAAACGCGGTAGCGGATTTTCTGCTGGGATATGCGAAAACCTATAACCAGTTGGATCTCGAGGATCGCACGCATACACGGACGTCCACAGGGTCGTTTTATTTCACAGACAACTGGCGGATTACAAGCCGCTTGACTCTGAACCTCGGAGCGCGTTGGGAAATTATTCCACATGCTTACGACGTTCAGAATCGACTGTCTAATTTCTATCAGAACCTCTATGATCCGTCGAAGGCTCCAACGTTCAACTCGGATGGAAGCCTGAATACCTCGAGTCCTGGGTTCACAACGGTACCGGGCGTACCTCTGTCGAACATTCCGTTTTACTTAAATGGCGTAGTGGTCGCGGGCCAGGACGGAACTCCACGTGGAATGGTTCAGAACCAATGGGGAACCATCGGGCCTCGCGTTGGCTTTGCTTATGACTTGACGGGCAGAGGCAGAACCATCGTCCGCGCGGGCTACGGTATGTTCTTCGAGCGGGTGCAAGGAAACGATGTGTATAACATGGGACCCAATCCGCCGTTTGGATTTAGCCCCAATCTCACCAGCGTATTCTTCTCGAATCCCAACGTCAGCGTTTTGAACGGCCAGGCTGCAACCGTACCCATATATCCGGCCAGTATCGTGGCGCTCGCCTACGGCGACTACAAGCTGCCAACTTCGGCGCAGTGGAACTTCGGCATTCAGCACCAAGTGGCGCAGGCAGCGGTCCTCGGTGTTTCATACGTCGGCAATGCAGATTACCATCAGCGGGATGAACGCGAGATTAACCCGCTGGCGTTGAGCGATCCGAATCGCCTGGCGGTCACCACGGGTGAATATAACGCAAATCTCGATCGTCCCTACCTCGGCTATAGCAACATCCTCTTAGGCGAGACTGCGAGTAACACGCATTACGAGTCGCTACAGGTGAATTTTCAAACAGTCAACCAACATGGTCTGACGTTCCAGGCTGCGTACACGTGGTCGCACAGTCTCGGAGTATCGCCGGGCGGCGGCGGCGACTTTAACACGCTTTCCGACCCTTATAACCGGTATTATGACTACGGTCCTACTGGCCTGGACCGGCGCCAGAACTTGACGTTAAATTACATCTACGACCTGCCTGTTTTTCGGGATCAGAAGGGTTTGAAGGGCTCGTTACTCGGCGGCTGGGAATTATCAGGCATTACGCTAATCGAAAGTGGGTTACCGCTGAATCCGACAATGAGCACTGACATCTTGGGCTTAGGCGGCAATACGACCGACAGGCCCAACGCGAACGGCGCGCTTACCTATCCGCAGACTGTTACCGAGTGGTTCAACACAGGCGCTTTCTCCGCTCCCGCGACGCTCGCTTTCGGAAACGCTCAGGAGGGTGCGATCCGCGGACCAGGACGAGTTAATTTCAACTTATCTATGTTCAAACTGTTTAGTATGCCGTTTCCTGGTAGTGATGTAGGTTCGAAGCTGCGATTTGGTGCCGAGTTCTACAATGCCTTCAACCATACTCAATTTCACGATGTAAATACATCGTTTGGCTCGTCCGCATTCGGACAAGTTACTGATACTTACGATCCACGGGTAATTGAGTTATCGCTCAAGTATATGTTTTGATCAGAAGCCGGTCGCTTACGTTTCGGCTCCTTGTCAGTTCCCGCTGTCAGGGACGAGTGGGAACCGGATCGAGCAACGATTGCGATTCGAAAGATAGATGCCGGTAAAGAGTTCGACGACGGCGCGGCCATGGCTGGCTGTGACGAGAGGGCGTGTCTTTGTAAGTATCGCGTTCAGGAAATCGTGAATTTGGAGACGGTGGTAGTAATCGGGATCGCGGCGTTCGCGAAATTGCTTCGAGTCTTGCGCGATGAACTCTGGTAGGCGTGATTCTTCGCCGGGAATCGTCCACAGATCGTTTACCGGCGGTTCCTCGATTTCGTTGATTCCGGCAATGAAACTCGCGCCGGTATCGGTCTGGACGCCGACGGACGCGCCGTTTGAACCGTGGATGTGGAGCTTCGAATAGATACCGGGCCGCTGCGAGAGACTTGTGACGATCGATCCGAGACCTCCGTTTTGAAAGCGTACAGATGCGACGGCCGTGTCTTCCACTTCGACGCCGGGGTGATTCAAATTGGCCCAGTAGCCGGTGATCTCTTCAACGGATCCCATCAGCCAGTACAGGATGTCTAGCAGATGAGGAGCTTGGTTGACGAGAACGCCGCCGCCTTCGGTCGCCCACTTGCCGCGCCATGGGTCGGACTGGTAATAGGCGAGATCGCGCCAGCTGAGCATTTGGATTGTGCCTAGAACTGGCCGGCCTATCTTTCCGGCGTCGATGGCGGCTTTCATGCGTTGAACGGGTTCAAAGAAGCGTCTTTGACTCACGACGCCGAGGTGGACGCCGTGCCGCTTGGAAGCTTCGATCATAAGATCGCAATCGCGAAGGTTGGCCGCGAGCGGCTTTTCGACCAGAATGTGCGCGCCGCATTCGGCCGCTTCGATGGCCGCGGCCGCATGCAGAGGATGCGGCGTACAGATACAAACGGCCTGGATATTTTCCCTTTGAATCATTTTGCGAACGCTCGAATACGCCGCCGTTTTGAATTCGACGCCAAACGATTCTGCGCGGCTTTGATCGGTGTCGCAGACGGCGCTAAAGTTGGATTCATCGAGCGTGCTAAGAACTCGCGCGTGAATGCTGCCGACTTTACCGCAGCCGATGAGCGCTGTGCGAATACTCGGCATTCTGGATACTAGGCGAAATATATAGCGCTCATGCGCCGGAGAAACGCGAGCGATTCGCTCATTTCTTCCATTCCGTTCATTCCGTCTTCAATACTGACCCAGCCCTCGTAATGATGATCCGCGAGGATGCGGAAGATGGAGTGATAGTCGTTCAGGCCCTGCCCAGTTACTCCATGATGCAAGGAGGGGGCGTAACCGAGCGTTCCGTCGGCTTGCCGCAAATCGTCTAGGTTCGCTCCTTCGGAGAGATAGCGGTCGCTTGCGTGCATGCTTACGACGCGATCGGCAATGGTGCGGAGCAAATCGAGCGGGTCGTCACCCGCCACAAGAGCATTGGACGGATCGTATTGCACACCAAAATGCTGGCGGTCGGGGATCGACGCGACAAGCTGCAAGAACAATTCCTTCTTCTGTGCGAATTCAGGATACACCCAGGCCCCGTCTTTATAGTGATTTTCGAGGCCGAGAACAACGTTGTGTTCCCGGGCGACCGGCAGGAGAGCGTCGATAGACTGCGCAGCCCATTCGAGGCCCTGGGCTACTGAAACGTCCGGCCACCTCTGCCCGCTCAGGACACGGCAAACAGTGTTTGGGCCGCCGAGGCGGCGCGCTATCGCGATCATCGTTGCTTCGCGCTCGACTTGACGTTTGCGCTCGTCAGGGTCGGGATGCGTGAAGTCGGGCGAACAGCACAGCATCGGCATGGCGAAGCCGGCGGATTGAATGGCTTCGCCGACTGAATCCAGGTAGTCTGGCTCAAGGCTTGTTAGAAAACCTTCGTATAACTCGAGACCGTCGGCATCGAGAGTCTTTGCCATTTCGATCCATTCGAAGAGCGAGAGCGATCGCCGGACAGCGATTTCGTCGAGATAGCACTTGGGGAACGCGGAAATTTTCAGTGGCATGGAGCCGGCTGCAAGAATCATAGCTCGCCGCGTATCTGAGATGTTATTGAGATGCGAGTGGTAAGCGTCGGCGAGATTCTGTGGGACCTGATTGGAGATAAGGAGTTTCTCGGCGGGGCTCCCTTCAACCTCTGCGCCCACCTGGCGCGGCTTGGACACGATGCGATTTTTATCAGCGCGGTAGGTGACGACGAACGAGGTCGCCGGGCGCTGACTCAGGCGCGTAAGCTGGGCATCGATGTGAGGTTCATCAGTCGCACGGGCGCCGCGAAGACAGGCGTATCGGAGGTCCTACTGGACGAGGGCGGCAAGGCAACGCATCGCATTCCTCGGCCCGCGGCCTACGATTTCGTCACGCTGAGCGATGGAGAATGGGGCGAGCTGAAGGCCTTGCACCCGGATTGGATCTGCTATGGAACGCTGGCGCAGATGGAGACAGGCCCCCGAGCGCTCATCTGCCGGCTGTGCTGCGAGAATCCGGCGGTAAAACGTTTTTACGACATCAACCTGCGGCCGCGCTGCTGGACTCCCGAGCTTGTCGAGGATCTTATGACCCAGGCGAATTCCGTCAAATTAAATGACGAGGAGACGACCGCGCTCGCGCGATTATTCGACTGGCCAGTCGAGCCGCTCGAACAATTCTGCGGAGCAGCCGCGGAGCGATTCAGTCTTGAACTGATTTGCATTACCCGCGGGGCCGATGGTTGCGCGTTGTGGCGCGAGGGCCAGTACGTCGAATCTCCTGGATTTCCGGTCGAGGTATCGGACACGGTCGGAGCCGGCGACGCGTTCTCGGCCGCGCTGCTTCACGGCCTTCACCAGAAATGGAGCCTGCGTGAGACCGCCGATTTCGCGAACCGTGTGGGCGCGTTGGTGGCGAGCCGTGCGGGCGCCACTCCGGTTTGGAGCGAAACAGAAGCGCGTAATCTTAAGAGGCACTGATGGCGGCATTTCGAATTAGCTGCGCGATCGTGGTTGCGGCGGCCATGCTTCAGGGCGCCGAAGCCCCAAAGCGCTTGAATACGGGGCCTTGGCGGTTGCAGTATCATTTCACTCCGCCCCAAAACTGGACGAACGATCCGAATGGCCTGGTTTACTACGAGGGCGAGTACCACCTTTTCTACCAGTTCAATCCATTTGGCGACAGATGGGGTCATATGAGCTGGGGCCACGCAGTCAGTAGAGACTTGCTGCATTGGCGCGACCTTCCCGTGGCATTAGCGGAAGAGAACGGCATCATGATTTTCTCGGGCAGCGCGGTAGTGGATGAACACAATTCGAGCGGCTTCTGCACGCCGAAAGGCAGCGATCTCTCGTGCCTGGTGGCAATTTATACAGGGCATACTTCAGAGCGACAGACGCAAAACATTGCATTTAGCGACGACCGGGGACGCACATGGACCAAGTACAAAGGAAACCCCGTGATCGATCTTCATTTGAAGGATTTCCGCGATCCGAAAGTGTTCTGGTATGAGCCCGAACGGAAATGGGTGATGGTGTGCTCATTGCCCGATCAGCATAAGGTCCGATTCTTTGCTTCTCATGATTTGATTCACTGGAATGGGCTGAGCGATTTCGGGCCTGCGGGCGCAACCGGCGGAGTTTGGGAATGCCCCGATTTGTTCGAGTTGCCTGTCGAAGGCGATCGGGGCAGCCGGTGGGTGCTGATCGTCAATATCAATCCAGGAGGCGTTGCCGGCGGTTCCGGCACGCAATACTTCGTCGGTAAGTTCGACGGCCGGGCGTTTACGAAAGAGGCCAGTGATTCAGAGGCTTTATGGATGGATTACGGCAAGGATTACTATGCCGCCGTCTCGTATTTCGGCAACAGACCTGGCGATAACAGAAGAATCATGATCGGCTGGTTTTCGAACTGGCAGTACGCGAACGATACGCCGGAGAAGGGTTGGCGTGGCGCGATGGCGATACCGAGAGAAGTCTCGCTCTATCGGAGCGCGGATGGCATTCGAGTAGAGCAGACGCCAGTACGCGAGCTCGCCTCGTTGCGGCGGCCGCTTCAATCCAATGCAACTGGTCGGGAGATTGCAGAGGGGAAGCAACTGGAAATCGAGATTACTTACGCGAAAAACGCTTCAGGACGTTTCGGGCTTCGAGTGTTTCAGGGCACATCCAACTTCACGGAAATTGGAATCGACCGAAGCAAGCCAGCGCTTTACATCGATCGATCTCATTCGGGGATTGTTAACTTCAGCAAGTTTTTCGCTGGCCGTCAGGAGGCGCCATTGCCTGCAGGTGAACCCGTGAAGCTGGATATCCTTCTTGATCGCTCGTCAGTGGAAGTGTTCGCCGATGATGGCAAAGTGACGATGGCGGATCGCGCTTATCCTTCGGACGCGGATCAACACGTGAGGTTGTTTTCCGGGGGCGTTGAACCTACGATCGAAAGCTTGCGGGTGTGGCGCATCGAATCCGTATGGAAGTAGGTCGAGGTAGTTCCGGTGCAAATAGCGCAAGACCACTCCCTCGCGGTCGTGGCTCGGAAACGCCGATTGATTCGAAGACATCTTACTGAGCTGCCTACGCGACCTGGTTCATTGAAGGGCCTGGGTTCGGGCGGCCGATGACACGGAGCCACCCGCCGCGCCGGCCATCCAGCAAGCCGTTGTCCCCGCCAATAAATCGTTCGGCGCAGATCGGCACGTAGATATCGCTTTCCGTCCGACATCCACGGCAGTAAATCCGGGTCCGATCACGCCTAGAATTTCGAAGGGATGATTGTCTAATGAGATGGTCGTACCTGCCACGCCGTCGCGGCCGCCGTATTCGCTCTGCCAGAAACCATAACTGAGCACCGCGGTTCCAGGGCAACCCCGGCGGTCATCGGCGGTTGTCATCAATCGTCCCGCTATCGGGCGCAGACCCAACGTGTCGAAAAACTGACCGGATACATAGTTCCCTTGCACGTAGCGAGCCTCGCCTCGAGCCGACAAGTCGAACCGCGCGATCGCGTAGCCAAACAGTCCAGAAAAAATATCCTGGCGGTCGCGCAGTTGCTCCCAGACCGGATTGCTCACAAAGGGTTCCTCCATGCCCCAAATGTCGCGGTTGGCCATGTTGACCTGCAGCAGTCGACCCAATTGTTTGGCTCCAAATCATCTCTACATTCATCGACGTTGACAGGCTTTATGAAGGCGATCCCAACCACGCTGCCTTCATCGCTTCGCACGCGAGAGGCTCCGTCCAATAGCCACACGCCTTGGTTGGGACGCTCAGGAGAATGAAGAAACAAACACCGCCAAATTGCGCGATTCTGTGCTCGAGGCGCTCAGCCGGTTCGGAGATCAGCCGGTAATCGCGGAAGCACGTAAACGCTCTGATGTCGCAATGAAGATCCGAGAGGCCTGTCACCGGAAACTCGCCGAATGGTTCTCTCGATCGTGGCCCGCAATGCCGATAGCGCGACCCTTGACCGGCTCATCACCGCAGTGCGGGCTTCAAAAGACCCCTTGGAGAAGGAGAATCTCTTTGGGGCGCTGGGGAATATTGCCGATCCAAAAGGCGTGGAGCGTGTAATGGAATTTGCAGTTGGCCCCAATGCGCCTGCAGGGGCCGCACCCGGTATGCTGATAACGCTTAGCGCTGACCACCCTGGCGTGACATGGAAGTTTGCGCTTCGACACGTCGACCGGCCTGAGTTTGCGACGGACTCCATGATGCGGATATTCTTGATGCCCGTCATAGCTGGCTATTCAAGCGACCGCACGCGAACCGCCGATTTACAGGCGTATGCCGCCGACCAACACATTCTACCGGGTGCCCGCAGGGGCGTGGAGTGGGCGATCGCCAAGATAAATCTTAATGCTAAATTCAGATCCGACCGTCTTCCGGAAATCGACAAATGGCTGGCCAGCGCGATGACGCGCTGAAATTCGCGACCTTTCTCATTCAGGAGCGAGCAGTTATTCGGAAGATCGCCGGCTTGTGCCAGACCGCGATTATTTTGAAATAATTGCTCGCATGAGAACAGCATTGTTTCGCTTGATTCTCCCTGCAATCGTTGTCGCCTCGACTGCGACAAGTCTCTTCGCTCAGCCTCCGCAGGGCCGCGGAGGTCCGGGTAGCGAGCTGATCCGCCAGGGCTTTCAGCTCGATCTTGAAGAGAAGGGCGCGGAGGCTCGGGTGATCTTTCAAAAGGCCATCGACGGCGCTCCCACAC
>JBAUZG010000252.1:0-9943 GCA_049585195.1 Bryobacteraceae bacterium
ATGAACGACTGGGTCGTCCCGCGCCTCGCCTGGAACGATTCATACCGGCCCGACCGCGGCCGCGTGCTTTCCGAAGAAGACTTGGAAACACTTTCGAGCTTTTACCGGTATTCGAATGAAGACGAAAATCACGTCACACCCAGGACTTTGCCAGGCATTCATGCCAAAGGAGCTTACGTGACGCGAGGCTCCGGCCACAATAAATTGGGCGCGTACACGGAAGCGCCCGAAGAATATCAGCAGGTGCTGGACCGCCTCGCGAGAAAGCAGAAATCGGCGGCAAACGCCGTTCCGCTACCGAAGGTTGAAGGTCCGCGTGATGCGCGGCTGGGTGTCATTGCGGTGGGCGGATGCGATCCCGCGGTCCGGGAAGCGGTGGACATTCTTGCCAAACACGGTATCGAAACTGAATACATGCGAGTCTGCGGGTTTCCATTCCATAGAAGCATTGAAGAGTTTCTTTACAGGCACGATATCTGCTTCATTGTCGAGCAAAATCGCGACGCACAGCTTCGTTCGTTATTGACGCTTGAAACTTGCGTACCGAAAAATCGCTTACGTTCCGTGCTCGCGTATGGTGGATTCCCGCTAAGCGCGCGTCACGTGGTCGACGGAATTACCCGCCAACTGAATGAATCGGCTGTCGTCGGCCAGACGAACACGTGATGAAGGAGAAACCATTGTGCCTTCGATAACTAAGCCAGTTGCCCAGCACCCGAGTCTGCGAAGGAACGAGCTAGGCCTTACCATTCGCGATTACGAAGGGTCGATGTCGACTCTCTGTGCCGGATGTGGTCACGACTCGATCACGGCTGCTATTGTCCGGGCACTGTGGGAAATCTCAATGCCTCCGCACATGCTCGCAAAAATGAGCGGTATCGGTTGTTCCTCGAAAACGCCTGCATACTTCGTCAATGGCGCTCACGGATTCAACTCAGCGCACGGACGGATGCCGGCCATCACCACCGGCGCGGCTGCCGCAAACCGCAACATCACCTACATCGGAATCTCGGGCGACGGAGACTCGCTTTCGATAGGTCTGGGCCACATGTGCCACGCCATCCGCCGTAACGTCAGAATGGTATACATCATCGAGAACAACGGTGTGTATGGCCTGACGAAGGGCCAGTTCTCGGCTTCCGCCGATGTGGGATCGAAAAGCAAACGTGGCGAACCGAACCGAATGGTTCCCATCGACCCGGTCATACTTGCTCTCAGTCTCGGTGGAACATTCATCGCGCGCGGGTTCTCGGGCGATAAAGAGCAGCTTGTTCCCATTCTCAAGGCAGCCTTCGCTCATCGAGGTTTGGCGCTGGTGGATGTAATCTCCCCATGCGTGACGTTCAACGATCATTCAGGCTCAACCAAGAGCTATCTCTATACCCGCCAAAACGAACTGAAAGCGACCGAAGCCGACTTCGTGCCGCCCGAAAATGAGATTGTTGCGAGCATCGCTGAAACAGGGGTGACGAACGTAACGATGCATGATGGAAGCATCGTACGGTTCAGGTCGGTCCCGGAGGGATATGACCCTAAAGACCGGCAGAAAGTGACGAACTATCTCCTCGAAAAGCAGGGATCGGGCGAGATTGTGACGGGATTGCTCTTCCTTGACGAGAAAACCGGCGACCTGCACGAGCAAAACAATACTTCTGATACTCCGCTATCACTTCTACCGTACGAGCACTTGTGCCCCGGCTCGGCAGCGTTAGAGCGGTTGCAGGAGGAATTCCGCTAATCAGGTTTCAGTGAAGCTATTTCCCGAGTACGCGTTTAGCGGCTTGGGCAACGGACTCCGATAGGAACCCGAATTTCTTCTGCACGTCTTTTAACGGCGCCGACGCGCCGAACGTTCCCATCCCTATGGTGTCGCCCTGAAGGCCAACGAACCGCTCCCAACCAAGCGTTGAAGCCTGCTCGACCGCGACACGCGCCGTGACGCTTGGAGGCAGCACAGAATCGCGATATTCCATGCTCTGACGCGCGAAGAGTTCCCAGGACGGTAGACTCACCACACGCGTCTTGATTCCTTCCGCGGTGAGCTGCTCAAATGCCTCGATGCAGAGAGAAACTTCGCTTCCGGTGGCCAGCAATATAACTTCGGGCTGTCCGCCCTGCGCCTCGGCAAGAATATACCCACCCTTTTCGACACCCGTCGCCGAGGCATACTTGGTACGGTCGAGGGTGGGCAAGGCTTGACGCGTGAGGACAAGCGCAACTGGGTCGTGACGCAGCTTCATAATGAGCTTCCACGCTTCGACGACTTCGTTGGCGTCGGCCGGGCGCAGCGTGATCAAACCCGGCACCGCACGCAATGATGCCAACTGCTCGATCGGCTGGTGGGTGGGACCGTCTTCGCCAACGCCAATGGAGTCGTGCGTAAAGATATAAATCGTCGGGAGCTCCATAATCGCGCTCAAGCGTATAGCGGGTTTGCAATAGTCGCTGAAAATCAGAAATGTGGAGCCGAAGGGTCGAACTTTCGACAGCGAGAGCCCGTTCATTATGGCTCCCATGGCGTGCTCGCGTATGCCGAAATGCATGTTGCGGCCCCGGCGATTGCTAACTTCGAAATCCCCGAAACCATCCGCTGTAAGCCGCGTTTTTGTCGAGGGTGCAAGGTCGGCCGAGCCTCCCATGAGCCACGGTACATTCTTTGCGAGCACATTCAGCACTTTGCCGGACGAATCGCGCGTCGCAAGCCCTTTGGGATCTGCGGGAAAGTTCGGCAGATCGTGGTCCCATGCGTCCGGAAGCTGGCGATGCTGCATCCGATAGAGTTCGTCCGCCAACTGCGGAAACAGCGTGCGATAGGCATCAAACTTCGCCATCCATGCTTCGCGCAAATCGTGCCCGCGCTTTCCCATTTCACTTTTGAAATGTTCTCGCACGCCATCCGGCACCAGGAACTTTGCGTCTTCAGGCCAGCCGTAGTGGCGTTTTGCCAGCCGGATTTCGTCTTCGCCGAGCGGCTCTCCATGAGCGCCGCTTGTGTCTTGTTTGGTCGGCGCGCCATACGCGATATGGCTGTCGACGATGATGAGCGTGGGGCGGTCGGTGGTGTTCTGAAATACGGCGAGGGCGCGCTCCAGCATAGCGAGATCGTTGGCATCGCCCACCCGCGTCACGTTCCATCCGTAGCCGATAAACCGGGTCGCCACATCCTCGCTGAAAGCTAACGCGGTGTGACCCTCAATCGTAATGCGGTTATTGTCGTAGATCCAGCAGAGATTCGACATCTCGTGATGGCCTGCCAGAGATGCGGCCTCGCCTGAGATGCCCTCCATCAGATCGCCGTCGCCGCAAATCACGTAAACCTTGTAATCAAAAAGCGGAAAACTGGGCCGGTTAAATCGGCTGGCCATCCACATACCGGCCATCGCCATCCCCACGCTAGTGGCAACACCTTGGCCCAGTGGACCGGTGGTCGTCTCAATACCTGAAGTCCAGCGGTATTCCGGATGGCCCGGACACTTGCTGTCGAGCTGCCGGAAACGCTTGATGTCATCGAGCGTGACCGAAAGCTCTCCCAGCGTCTCGTACTGAGGGTTAACTGCCTTGACCCCGGCTAGGTGTAGAAGAGAATACAACAACATCGACGCATGCCCGTTAGACAGAACGAAGCGGTCGCGATTAGGCCAGATAGGATCTTCAGGATCGAATCGAAGAAACTTCTGCCACAGGCAATAGGCAACCGGCGCCAACGCCATGGGTGTGCCTGGATGTCCGGAATTTGCGTTCTGTACCGCATCCATCGCGAGGGTGCGAATGGTGTTGATACAAAGCTGGTCGATCTCTGTCGCCATCTTGACTGGCGCGCTCATCGCGACTTGTGTACTCATTTTGGGGGCGCTCCTCGAATCCATGGTACTCGCAAAGCACAAAGGATGTAGTTCAATCCATTTTGCGTGTGTGAAAAAACCGCGAAGGAAGCGTTCTCGCCTGCAAAACACGGGTCAACGATCCGTAACAGGCGGGCCGGCCGTCGAGGACGGCGCCGGTTTGCCGTCGATTGTCGTTGGCTCCATCAATTCCGTGCGCGTCCCGTCGGGATCGTAAAGGTTCGCCTGCCGCTTCCGGTTAACGCCTACTTTCACTTGAATCGGCTTTGCATATTGTTGTTTGTAGGGGCTCGCGTTAAGAGCGGCAACGCTGGCATACGCATCGTGGACTTCCAGGCAAAGGTGGTGGGCAGTCCCGCGCTGATCGGGCGGCGGCGCTTCCGCGTGGAGCATGAATTCGACGTAGCCAGCGCCATCTGGCACCTTTAAGTTAATCCATGAAAGCACCTTCCCGTTACTGCTTCCACGCCACGTCTCCTCGAATCCGAGCACTTTTGTGTAGAAATCCATTTCCTCCGGAAGCCGCGTCACAATGATTCCAACGTGCATCATTCGCTGAGAGACGCGTTTGCTGGAAATAAATTTCCCATTTGCTTTTGTGGTCCAACTGCCCGGCGGATACTGCACGATTTCCACTTTGTGCCCCTCGGGATCTTGAATCATGAAATTCAGGTTCCCGATACGCCCTTTCGGAACTTGATCTGGAACTTTGACTCCGTGCGCTCGCAGATACTGCCTCATTGCCTCCGCATCGTCGGTCTCAAGCGCGTAATGATTCAGCCGGTCGGTATCGGGCTGCACCTCGGGCGACAGCTCAATGTACTGGCGGTCGTTTATCTTGAAAAATGTCATCGAGGGCGAGCCGTCGGGCTTGGTGAGCGAGTACGGTTCTTCAAACCCAAGGAAATCGCGATAGAAAGCTCGCGACGCTTGATAATCGTGCGCATAAAGCGAGATGTGCGCGATGCCCAGAATCTTCGGCCGTCCCTGCGCGGCGCACAGTATCGGAATTGACAGGCAGAGAAACACAACGCGTTTCATGGCTCGTAGCTGACGAATGCAAATCGGCTCGAGTCAGGAGCCCACGAATTCACGTTAATCGTTCCTTGACCGCCAAAGAATTTCGTGAGCGTACGAATGGGCGCGTGCCGAATTGTAGCGCCTGGTAGCGGGATCATCCGGAGTTCCACCTCGAGACGATCGTTATGCCCGGACGTTCCTTTCGGGAATGTCAGGAACACAAGCCACTTTCCATCCGGCGAGCAGTGCGGGAACCAGTCTTCGAGTTCATCGTTGGTCACTTGTTCCGCCTTCTTGTCGTCTGGCCCCGCGCCATCAGCCGGCATGCGCCAGATATCCCAACTCCCTGATCGGTTCGAGTTGAAATAGATCCATCGGCCATCGGGCGAATAATCCGGGCCGTCGTCATAACCGGGGCTGGACGTGAGCCGCTCCTGCGCGCCGCCTTCCGTAGGCACACGGAACAAATCGAAATTCCCGTTACGCTGGGCCACGATTGCCATCCACTTCCCATCCGGTGAAAATCCGTGGAAGTAGCTTGGCGTCTCAGGGACGATCAGCTTCGGTGTGCCCCGCTGGGTAGCAACGGTATAAACACGCGAGCCTTTCGCATTCCAGCTCGAGGAAAACGCAATCATCTTTCCGTCCGGAGAGTACCCCTTGTCGTTATTGCACTTGTTTACCTCACCAAGGTCGATTTGTTCGAGCTTGGGCGATTTGCCGCCAACAGGCAACACATAGAGATGGCCGCCAGTATTCACGAGCAGGTTCCGACCATCCGGCGACCAGTTCGGAGCTTCAATCAACATATCGGCGCTGTAGATCTCCGTTACCGACTTATCCTTTACGTTGTAGACGGAAATGTGGCTTTTCTTTACCTGATTGCCTCGCTGCTGCGCCTTGCTTAGATCGCGCGCAACGCCACCGATCGGCTGTGCGCTTATCACTGCGGCGGAAAGTCCGAGAATAGTTGCGACTTGCATGACGAAGCGCATTTACCGGACCTCAGCAAGCAACGTGGGAAGCGCGGCAGCCTTCGGCTTTGCGTTTTCTTCGAGTTTTACATTTGAGAAGATTACTGTCTCAAGCACGTTGGCATTGTGGGAGCAAACCGCAAGCCCAATGTAAACGGGGTCCTGCATCGTGACGGTAACCGGCCCGGCAGGTTTAAGCTCTTCGCCAGGATTACCCACAGCCATTGTGAACTGGTTGCCCCGACGTTCGATGCGAATGCGCGTGGGTGCTTTTACCTCCGATCGTATTTCGAGAGTATCAGCGCCCGCCGTGGGCCGGTACTGCAACGAAGTTAACCCGTCGCCGTGAAGAGCTACATCGGCGTAAGCGGAATCGGGTTCAAGGTTTTGACGGAACATGAGCGCACCCTTGCGGTGCTGCTCTACTCCCTTGCCGACAAACTCGAGATCGGCCGTAAGCGTCGCATCACCCGAAATCCGTCTATAGACGTACTCGAACGCGTCAGTCTTGAGCCACATATTGGCGCCTCCGCCCGTGACTGTATACCGGTCGTCCTTTCCATCGAATTTGGCATTCCCCTTCTTCGGCGTAATGCCGACATCGGCATGCTTTTGAAATAGACCCAATCTCGAAGCGAGAGCGCGTTCATTTAGGCATACAAGCACCGCGGCTGTGCCGCAACAAAGAAAAGCTGCCGTTCTGATTCTGTTCATGTCGGATTGAGGCGCACTCCTCGAATACTATAAGCCAAGCCGGTTGGGATCGACTCGCATCGCGTATCGAAAAGCCCGCATATGTTAAGCTGAAGGTGATATGGCGATTCCGAATGTGAAACGCTTTCGTCCGTTCTGCCCGGTTTGCAGCGAAAGTTTCACCGTGATGGTTGTCCTTCCCAAGGACGCCGATCCTGATGCTTTTGTCAAAGACGCTGTTGCGCGCCACGATCATAAGGCATTTCAGGAAACCAAAGAGAAAATGTTCAAAATTCGCGTTGGTCAGCAGAAGCAGAAAAAGGCAAAGTAAGTTTTGTTTTCTCCACTCACTTGTACCCGCTAACTGGATGGTTAGCGGGTTTTTGCTATTTTCTGCTGCCGCGCCGCGGCAACTGAAACCTCGGGATCGGGGTCTTGGGTCAGCGCCGATAGCGCCGCATCCGTATCCGAGTCTGCGTTGGGAGCCAGCGCATGGATCAGGCCAAGCTTTTCCGCTTTTGTTCCCTTAGCGAGTAAAGGTAAAAGCGCCTTCCGCACGTCCTGACGGCGGCACAGCTCTTCCAAATAGGCTTGAGATGCCGAGTTGCCCTTGCTCAGATCAAGGCCGTTTACCAGGTATCGCAACGGGCTGAACTCGTTCGTATCCACTTTTCCTTCGCTCACCAAGCCAAATGCGGCTGCAAGCCGGGGCTTCAGCTCTTTCTCGTTATTGAAGGCGCCTTCAAGCACCGGGTAATCCTGCGGATCCCTCAGCCGCCCCAATCCTTCGAGCGCTGCCATCCGCAGCTCGGGGTCTTTGTCGTTTTTATACTGCAAGAAAATCTTGCGATCTTCCGGCAATGCGAGCATTGCCAAAGCCTCCAAAGCAACACGATGCACGCGCTCCCCGTGCGGACGGTTCACTACTTGCCGGATCTGTGGAGCAGCGTCTGTATTATGCAGGATGCCGAGCGTTTCGATTGAAATGGCCTGCACCTGCGCATCGAAATCGTTTGCGAGCAGCGCCACGCTCGGGCCCGCTGAGGGATCGCCAATCTTCTGTATGGCAACCAGGCTTTCGAAAATTAAACCGGTGTCTTTCGATTGAAGCGCCTTTTCGAGTGCCGGCAACGCGGCATGTCCGCGTAGGATGCCGGCCGCCCGGGCGGCCTCGCTCCGGCAATCCATGCTTGCGCCCCCGTCGATCAGTGCTGCTATTGCCTCTATCACTTCCGGCCGAACGGTTACCCCAGTGCTGACGACATCATCGTTCCGGTTGGAAAACTGGTCTTTGACCCACCTGCTTACGCGCGTGAACGTGCGCGTAACGCCGCCGGTAGTAACATAGCCGGGCAAGTAGAAATTTACCAGGCCGTCTACGGCTCTCATCTGAATGCCGGCGTTACTGTCGTGCGTAGCTTGAATCAGCGGATCGAGGCTGTATTGAGTCCCGATGCGCACGATCGACTTCACGGCTTCATCGCGAACATCCGAATCCGGGTCTTTCAGATACCGCGCCAAAAACGGGATGGCATGCGAATCACGCTTGCCCGCGTCGCGAATGGCCGAGAGCTTCGCCTTCTTCGATTGGTATTCGGTGGAATCCTGGGCGTGGACAGTCACTGCGCACGTGGCTAGCAGAACGGTTGCTGCGAGGAGGAACCTCATAAGCTTCTATATACAGACGGTACCAGCGTTATCAAGTGCGGATCAATGCTTACGAGAAATAAAAAATAGGGCTGGGGCTACTTGCCGATGCAAAAAGTTGAGAAGATGCGGTTCAAAATGTCATCGACGGTCGTTGCGCCGGTAACGGCGTCTATCGGCCGAAGCGCCGCATACAGATCGATCAATACCATCTCGTGTGGTATCCCAAATTCGACGGCGCGGCCCGCATTGTCGAGCGCTTTCATTGATTCCCCTAAAAGCTGTTGGTGGCGAAGGCTGGTGATACTACCGCTTTCCGGGGCGGCCAATCCGTCAGGCGCAAGACGGGCCAGAATTTCGGCGCGGAGCTGTTCCACGCCCACGCCCGTCAGCGCCGACACGCGAAGCAATTCTTCGAGACCGGGGGACTCGCCGCTTAGGTCCGACTTATTGCCGACCACCAGCGGCTTCCGATCGGCAAAGCGCTTGAGCAGGCTTTCGTCTTCCCGATTCAGCCGCTTTGAAATGTCGAGCACAACCAGGACCAAATCGGCATCGGCCGCAGCCTGGAAGGTCCGCTCGATCCCGAGCGTCTCAACCAGGCTCTGTCCGTCGCGAATGCCCGCTGTGTCCACCAGCCGGACTGGAATGCCGCCAAGCGATGTTTGTTCGGATACCAGATCGCGGGTTGTGCCCGGAATATCGGTTACGATGGCGCGGTCTTGCTCGAGAAGCCTGTTGAAGAGGCTACTTTTTCCAACATTCGGACGCCCGACGATTGCCAGCGTGAACCCGGAAAAAACCAGCCGGCCCACACGAAAGCTGTTCAGCAGCTCTTGTATCGATTTTCGAATCGGATCCAGGCGCTTTTGGATCTCTCGCGGCGAAGCTACACTGATATCGTCCTCCGCAAAGTCAATGCCCGCTTCGAGCAGCGCGATTAATTCAAGAAGCTGCTCTTTGACCGGGCGGATACGGCGTGATACCGAGCCTTCCATCTGTTGGGCGGCGACGCGAGCCTGATACAAGGTAGTCGCGTCGATGAGCTCCCGTATCGCCTCGGCTTGCGGTAAGTCGATTCGCCCGTTTAAGTACGCCCGCAGCGTGTATTCGCCAGCCTCGGCGAGCCGCGCACCTTCTGAAATTGCCCGCTCGACACAAAAGCGCAGCACAACAGGCGATCCATGGCAACCAATCTCCACAACATCTTCGGCGGTGTACGATCGCGGACTCTCGAAGAGCGAAACAACTACCTGATCGACAACTCCACCGCATTCATCGACGAGCTCAGCCATTTGGCTGGCCCATGGGTGCCAGCGAGGTCCTAAGCGAAATCTAAGGATTCGTTCCGCAATTGTGCGGCTTTGGGAGCCCGAGATTCTGACGATTCCCAGGCCTCCTCGACCCAACGGAGTCGCGATAGCAACAATTGTGTCGTGAAGCTGCATGAAGCGTGGACACCTGTGCTGGTGGAGCGGGCTTACAGGCCTGCCATGCCGCCATTGGTGGCGGCATTATTCACCGCCTGCCGCGATCGCCGTTCCGTCTCGGTGGCCGCCTGCTATCGTGCCGCGGCATGTTCCGTCGCTCTCCGCTGCCTTCGCGCGGCCCTCGTTGGAATGGGCGCTGCGCGGCTGGTGGCGCTGGCGGCGTAGGCATGTCAGCCGGAACGATGACCACCGCCCGATTCGGCCCCAGTCCCAAACTCTCGCTTCGCAAATCTTTCTCTTCGCGCAAGGCCAGGTGAATAATGCGGCGTTCGCGGCT
>JBAUZG010000253.1:0-3206 GCA_049585195.1 Bryobacteraceae bacterium
CCTGCTTGCCGCACCAGGGGTGACAAACGCCGCCTATTCCGACTCCATCCCGCTCGGCTTCGGGCTGGGAAAGTGGAACAGCATCGTGGTGGAAGGGTATGCGTCGCGGCCCGGCGAGAACTTGGATCTGCATCACGCCTCGGTGTCGCCCGGCTACTTCGACTTGCTGCGGATCCCGCTTCTCGCCGGCCGCGATTTCCGGGACGAGGATAACGAAACGGCACCGCGCGTCATGATCGTCAACGAGTCTTTCGCACGGCGCTTTTTCGACGGGCGCGACCCCGTTGGGCACCGGGTGCAGATCTACGGAAAACCGTTCAGGATCGTAGGAATGGTCAAGGACAGCAAGTACTACAATCTGTCGGAAGCGCCGCAGCCATACTTCTACATGTCCTTCGACCAGGTGCACTACGGCAGCGGCGAAAACGGAGTGGCCCTCTACGTTCGGACCGAGGTTGACGCGCGCGATTTAGTGCCCGTACTGCGCCGCGAAATGTCTGCCATCGATCCAAATTCCACCGGCCTCACGGCCATGCCCTTGTCGGATTACATCTCGGCTGCCTGGTTTGGGTCGCGGATCGCCTCGTCGTTCCTCGCAGTGCTCGGCGCCATTTCCATGCTGCTCGCCGGGGTAGGCCTATATGGAGTTATGGCTTACTCGGTAAGCCAACGGACTCGGGAAATCGGTATCCGCATGGCGCTGGGGGCCGACCCTGGGGGCGTGCTTCGGATTGTCATGAGAGAAGGCTTGCTGCTGGCTTTGTTGGGGATCGCCGCCGGCCTCGCCATCGCCCTGGCAGCGACTCCGCAGATCGCGCCTCTGCTTTACCAAGTCAGTCCAGCCGACCCCGTGAGCATAGCGGGGGCAGCGCTGTTCCTTATTGTGGTTGCGGTACTCGCGAGCCTGATCCCAGCGCTGCGAGCCTCGAGGGTTGACCCGATTCGCGCGCTCCGCCAGGAGTGACCGGCTGCGCGCTGGTGGCAGCGCCAGCCGGCATTTGGCCGGTTGATTAAGAGAGAGCGCCTGCTGTGTGCACCCGGTTGTGTAACGCCCGACGATGAGAAGTGGCCGACGTCGGATTGATCCACGGTAACGTTAGGACTCAAGGTCGAAAATGCATGCGTCGCATTCAAGCGTTGACCGTTTGAACATTCAGCGGCTGTACTTCATAGCCGAGGCTACGAAGTTCCCTAATCATTCTTGTCGTGCGGCGTCGCTTCGATTTCTGGCTTACGGCCGGTCCTCGTTCCTCGTAACTGACCCCTGGTGCAAAATGATCCAAATCAATCGACAGAGCCGATGCGTAATTGCTCCGATGGTTTGCCCGTGTCCCAAGCGCGGTACCAGCCGGCGATACACAATCTCGAAGATGCTTCCTTTTTGCTTGACCGCGGCATTAGCCGCCTGGTTGAGGATCCGTCGCATGTGACGGTTACCCCCGGGGCAGCGAGTGCTCTTGTTCATTCCCGCGCTCTCTTCGTCTCCAGGACACGCGCCCACCCATGAGGAGAGATTCTTGGGCGAAGCAAAAGTCGCCGCCGTGGCACCGACTTCAGCGATGATCTGCTGTGCAGAATCCGGTCCCAGGCCGGGCACCTCCGCTAGCCGCTGTACTGCATCCTGATGCTGCTTGAGCAGACTGGCCATTTCCTGGTCCATTTGCCCAATCTGCTCGTCGATCAGTTGCAGTTCCTTTAACGCCATCTTCAGCAGCCGGCGGTAGACGGGATTCAACTCGCTGCACGCGCCGAGCGCGTCACGCAACTGTGCCGGCGTAGCCCGCAAGCGTGTATCGGCCAACGCAGCCAGAGCCGCGGGGTCGGTTTCCCCGTCCGCCAACGCCTGCAGCATGCGTCGGGCGCTCGCTCCCAGCAGATCTGAGACTAGGCTGGACAACTTGATATGCGCTTCTTCCAGCAGAGCCTCTAATTGGTTTTGCAAACGTACATGATTGCGCCTCAACTGGTACTTTCCACGCATCACCGTGCGCCAAAGACGCTGCTCGACATCCGGCACGAAGCTGAGCACCAGTTCGTGGGCTACCAGCCGTTTCACCAGTCGTTCGGCATCGGGGAAATCTTTCTTTCGTCCTCGCCGCCCACGATTAGATTGTGCCTGCGCGAGATGCAACGTTCCCGAAAGAGGGCTGGCACCCTCCCGCTTCTGGCACCTCGGCTTCCAGTACCGCTCCAGTGCTCCCCAAACCGGTTTCCAATATTGAGCCGTGGATTCCATCACCGCTTCTTCCACCATTTGCTCCAGCAGCCATTCCGCCAATAATCGCAGCTGCTCGGGTGTGCTGCCAAAATGGCGTTGTTCAAACTGGTACTCGCCTTCCACGTGCACATCGGCCACAACTACGGCCAACATCTTTTTATGAACATCAATCCCGGCTATTCTGTAGGACATAACGTTTCCTCCTGGCGGGGAGCGGAGAGCGCGCCGCAAGTACGTTAACCAAGGTCGCGGGCTATCACCACTCCCACCGGGGGAGACAATGCCCATTTATTCGCTCAAAATGCACGCTCCGGATGAGACAATCTGACGGCTTCAACTTCTCCATTGAGTCCTCGATCTCGCCGCTCTGGCCAGCTGCAATCGTAGCTCTAAGCGTGCACAACGCCTTAGGCGGCGAAGTCCGGAGATACTCTCTACGATATTTTCATGGGGTTTCGTGGGCCGTAGGCCCGCTAGGACAATCTGGACTGATTCGACGCCAGAGGCTGCGGTAACAGTATGAGATTGATCGCCGGATCAGTTTAGATTGAGCCGTTTGCAATGAGGCGCTGTCGTTTGCGGCGGACGCGGCCACTTGCGCGCTGATTGGAATTTCAATAGTGTTTTTCTTGATAACGACGTACTCAGATCTTGCCGCTGCGTCTCAATAAGTGAAGCCGTTGCGCACATCGAAGTAACCTCACGCGTAGCGTCCGCCGCGCCAAGCGGCTTAGTGCTGACGGCCCAGCATTTACTAACGTCGGCCCAGTGCTTGGAAAGTCGGGATATCGGACAAAGGAAAATCCCCCGCGAATTGTTGCGATGCTCCTAAGCCAACATTTGTCGGGCGGCGTCCTCGCGACCTGCTTGCAGCTTTGCGGCCGGGAATCAAAGCTGCATTTCTTTAGAAAGCTTCGGAGTGGAGGCCCTCGACTCCAAATTCGGTTTCTTCGAAGTACAGACTACGTCTACGCGCACGTACTCTGCC